>JAUBOG010000009.1:21063-36460 GCA_036700105.1 Microcoleus occultus BM001215583 | reverse complement strand
GCAAGGGTTTGAAGCCCCAGCATCAAGGCAGATTGCGATCGGAACGGAGTTTAAATCTCTGTTCTTATCACTTCGCTGTCACAGGTCAACTGTCACAGGTCAACTGTTTAACGGATGAGTGCGTTCCGGGATTAAGCAGACAGCGCCCGATCGATCGAGCAAAACTTTTCGTTAGAATTATATATGTCAGTCTCGCCGGCAAAAATGCCCGATCGCCCGAGCTGTAGATTTAGCTCCGGGTGTGCCAAAATTGTCTAACTCGCTCACAAGTGTTACCAGCGCTCGATCGAACTGTGACACTTTACCCCACCAAGCTTATGCAAGATTTCATTAATAACGTCTCTCGCTACCCCCGGTTTTTCATTACTATCTGTCTGGGGATTTTCTTTTTCCTGTTCGAGCGGCTCAAGCCCCTGCTCGATCGACCCGCAACTGCGATCGCCCTGATTACTTCGATTGTAGCGACTTTTGTCTTCCTGACTTTTACACTGCGCGCCATGTTAGGGCTTAGTTCGGTTTAAAGCCAAAGTTTCTGCATCAAAAAGCTAGCTACCTCACAGGAGTTAGAGCGCAGAAACAAGGCAGACAAAAGGTTTGGGAAGTTGCAAATTTTGAATTGCAGTTGAAAGACCAACTCGGGAAGTAACAGCCAACTGCGGCCCGGATCGTACACTTGGCAATAGTTGCTGCGATAGATTGGAAGAGAAACTGAGTAAGTGGCGTTTCGCTAGCGCTCCTCAACTGCAGGCTCCGGCAAAAATTACCCATGTGCAAGACAAGCGTTTCCGACTACCAACACAATTGGGGAAATACTGCACCTCTGTTTCCCCGCATTCAAGCGTTAATTCTTAGGAAGCGGTACATCCCGCCCCGCTTTCCTCTCCCGTTAACCTGACGGTATCACGAGAGTTTCCAGCGGACAAGTCAAATGAAATTTGAACACATCTATCAATTTTTTCAAGACCCCCCTCCTGTTTATCTAAACAAGGAACTAGCAGTGTGCTACATTCTCTCGGTGTTATTGCGCTCGGATTCCTACGGTACAGAACTCATCGGACAACTAGAGCGGGAATTCCCCATCTACCGACTTTCCGATACCGTCCTCTACAGCGCTTTGAAATTCCTCGAAGATGAAGCCACGATCACCGGTTACTGGAAAAAAGTAGAAGGACGCGGCCGCCCGCGCCGGATGTATCAAATCCTGCCGGAGTGGCGGCACCAAGCTCAAGACCTGGCTCGTCTGTGGCACGACTACATCGGTCAGGGAAACGGCGCGTCAGGGCGTAGGCCCCGCGCCTTAGAAACCGGTCACACCGGTTAACCGAGTTTGAACCGGATGCTGAAATCTTTGAGATGCTGGCGCTACTTGCAAAGCGATTTTCCTTTCTTGCTTTCGCTTGTACGACCGCCACACAGCAATTAGAGCAGCTACACGCTAGTCAGGACTTACGCATTGTCACTTAAGAATTTTAGGGATGATGGGGAGATATGGAAATTTTGGTGATGGGGAGAAAAACGTCTTGCAGAAGAAGCGTTCTGCGAATTTTGGTGAAACAGTGTCTGCGTAAGTCCTCGATCGGCTTTCATCGGTAAAGTTATGTAAAGTATGTAAAGTAAGAATAGATAATTTCAATTACACAAACTTCTACCGATGGATACTGCTGTTCTTCCTTCCACATTTGTGCTGACGCTGCTGTTGGCTGTTGGCTTGTTTTTCTTCATCAAGGCTTCTGTCAAACCTCGAATCGAACAAGTCAAGCTTGCTTCCGAGAGCGCTCAAGAGCCGCTGTTAACCCAGCTACAGCAGTATTTTGCCCAGAGAGCTTACCGAGTTGCAGCCGTCGATGCTCCCAACTATAAAGTCACCTTTGAGGGTTTTGTGCGGCCGAGTTGGTTTTTAGCTATTTTTCTCACCCTGCTGAGTGCAGGCGGCACTCTGTGCTTGGGATTGGTTTTGGGAATGCTGGTTCCCCAGCAGGGTCAAATTTTCCTGGCTTTGGTACTGGTGTCCCCGCTGGCGGGCGTATTTTACTGGAAAAAAGCTGGACGTTCCGAGCAAGTCTCCCTCAAACTCGAATCAGTTGCTGAGTCTGGAAGCCCAACCAAGAGCTTGGTTACTGTCCGAGCTCACCGCGATGAGCTAGCAGCTATGCAAAAAGCTTTAAATTTGACACCGCTAGAAGATTAAAAGTTTGGTGCGGAACGTTTTTTTGATATGCTAGATGCCGTACTTGGACTTTGAGCTGACCGACCGATGACGGAGAGAGCCATTCTCTCGTTGCCTGGGAAGTTCGATCGACCGCACAGTCAAAAAAAACTTGTCAAAAAAAACCATTATCCTGAGAGTGCCCCTGTGGCGATCGCCCAATTCGGCTGTCGATCGTGCTGCGATGGCTCCTGATACCCTAGTTACTAAGGACTTTTCGCATAAATTCAGTTGGCACTCTCCAGACAATGAGAGCGTTCGCGCTGTTGTTAAAAGAGTTAGAAAAACATTGCTGTCAATGTTTTGAGCTAAACATTTTGGTTTATGCGCGGCTGACAGACACCACAGGAATTTTTTCTGCGGTCGCTTCCAGCATCACCTTTAAGCTGGGAAACAAGAAATGATTTTCTTCTACGTATTGGGCTCCAAATAAACCTTTTTCAGCCCAGAAGTATCTGTCAGTGGTATGCTCGTTACGCTTGACTAACAGCAAAGCTGGGGGAGCAATGCCTTCGGCATGGATGAACTTGCGAGCCGCTGTTACGGGTTTATCTTCGCCGCTCTCGATGCTATATTGAGGCACGCACTCTAGAATTCTACGTCCTTCTTGTCGGCGGCGACTCTTGCGTTTGCGTCTCCTGGCCAATTTCTTTACCTCCTCTGTGAGCAGACAGTATGAGCAGACAGGTTGTAATGATAGCTACCAAATCCGAGGCAAGTATATCTGTTCTAGCTCAAAACTTCAACTGGTTTTAATATATCGACACAATCTTCACATTCGTACCGATCGGCAAAAGTGTAGCGGTTGTGGTATCGCGGCCCGAAAGTTGCGGGCATTTATCCCAGCTTGGGGAGCTGTGGAAGTTCAGCTTGCGTGAGTTTTGGGCTGTTTTTGTTGGAAGGGATCGAACCAGGCATTCAACTGCGGCGGCATTCAACCAAAGGAAGATACCTGAAATTAAACAGTCTCTTACCTGTAATCGGCGACTGACCAATTGTAATTTACTTAAAATTCCGTTAGATATCTTAATGTGGCGCTCATGTTAATGCCAGTCAGTTCAGAATTTGTCAAGCTTTGCCGATCGCAGGTAGCGATCGCCGTGGGTTTGGGAGCGACATTCAGCGCGGTATACCTGACACAAGAGCTGGTAGAAGGCACCGAAGCAAAGTTGGTACCGATCGCGGTTTACCCGGAAACCTCCGTCGAATCCGAAGAAAATCAGGGTTTGAGGCTGCAATCTTCCGAAAGTTCGACAGTGAAACAGGTGCCGCGGCTGCTGGCCCCGCCGACTGTTCCTGTCGAAAAATCAACCGTGGAGGCGATCCTCTTCGAGGGCTTCGCTAACGCGCCGGAACCGCTTCCGGGTTTTGACGGCACTTCCGATCGCTGCCAAGGCCCGGAGAATCTGTGGCAGCAGCGCCGGCAAATTGTGACGCCTCTGATACACGAGGGCTCTGTAATGGGACTCCTGGTCAGCGGCCGGCAAGACAGGGCTTGGAACGAGCCAGAGGAGGCGACTATCCAACAAATTGCTCGCACCTTGGCCCTGGCTTGCATTTTAGACCAGCGTCGAGCGTGGATGCAGCAGGAATTGAACTCTTCGGGGCAAATCCAGGCTCAGGTTTACGACACGATGCACAATTTGCTGCACCAGTTCAAAAGTCCGCTGACAGCGCTGCGAACTTTTGGCAAGCTGTTAGCGCGCAGGCTGGTGCCAGAAGACAAAAACCGCAATGTAGCTTTTAGTATTGTCCGAGAGAGCGATCGGCTGCAAGAGCTGCTGTTGCAGTTCGATCGAACCGTTGACACCGGCGAAGCAAACCTGAGACTGCCGCCGGGCGCTTCAGAAACAGCAATTTCCAATGTGGAATTAACCAGACATTCTCCTCTGTCGCTGTCGCCTGCAGCCAATTTGAACGAATCCTGTTTTGTCGCCGAAGTCTTGACACCGCTGTTAATTTCCGCCGAGGCGCAAGCCTCTGAAAAGCACCTGAAATTGGTAGCCGATATACCGGCGGATTTGCCGCCAGTCTCCGCGGACGATCGAGCTTTGCGCGAAGTTTTGAGCAATTTAATTGACAATGCTTTGAAATATACCCCGGACGGCCGCCAAATTTATATTAAACTCAAGTACGTAGCAGCTTCGGGCGATCGGGCCAAAGCCGGCCGCCCGTTGCCTGCGGTAGCAGTTGCAGTCAGCGATACAGGTTCCGGCATTCCGCCCCAGGATTTAGAGCATTTATTTGAGCGGCACTACCGAGGAGAAAAAGCGCAAACTGAAATTCCCGGTACAGGATTGGGTTTGGCGATCGCCCGCGATTTAGTCCGCCAAATGCAAGGAGAAATCGAAGTATTTTCCCCAGTTAATCCTGAATGGCTGCCGCCTGCGGAAGCTCATTTATATCCAACAGATCGCGGCACTACATTTGTGCTTTGGCTGCCGCTGAATAAGTAACTAACTCTATTGCTGGGAGACTGTTTTTATGAAGCATCGGCTTTTATTCGATCGAAATTCCAAGTTTTATAAATCTTTAGAAATTTTCAAAAAACATTTTTTTTCCGTACCGTTTTTAGCTGCTTTCAATACTTTCACAGTCCTGATTTTGGGCGGGCTGAGCGTGTACGCCAAACTCAAAAATCAAGGAGACGGAGTTGAACGTTTGTTTAGCGATCCGTTTAATTCCTGGTTCCCCTACGAAGGCATTCTTACGGGAGTTTCCGAAGTCCTGTGGTGCATCCCGGTCGCAATTTGTGCATTTACCTTCGGAGTGCTGCGCCAAAAATATCCGCGCAGCCGATCGGCGATATTCTTATTTTTTAGTGCTTTGCTGTTGGGAATCTTTTTTCTGGACGATCGGTTTCGGATGACTTTGATTATTTCTCGGTTGGGAGTATCTAAGGGATTAATTTATTTTTGTTACGGGAGTGCGGTTTTTGTTTACGTACTTAAGTTTTGGCGAGACATCAAAACCACTCCTTACCTGCCATTACTCGCAGCCTTTCTCTTGTTCGCGATCTCCCGGATTGAGGATGTTTTACCGTTTCCCAGCCAAGGAGGGCACGCGATGTTAGAAGATGGCACTAAGTTATTAGCTCTTCTGAATTTATCCCTGTATTTTTGGCACGTATGCCATCAGGAACTCGGGCGGCATTTGCAGCAGGGGGAAGATGCTTAAACGCCTACTTATCTAGATTGTTTATGGTATTAGAATGGGAGAGGGGGAGAATGGGAGAGGGGGAGAATGGGAGAGGGGGAGAATGGGAGAGGGGGAGAGAATTTGACGGTTTTCGCTCGGGGATTTAACTATACATTTTAATTCCAGTAAAGCTTACCAAGGATTGCCAATCATTGTAAAGGCGGCCCAATAATAAGGATGCGAAAGCACCCGATCGCCCCGCCGCGCAATTTCCGGCGGCAAAATCACAATATCATTGCTTCCTTCGACTCGCAGCATCCCGTCTTGAATCCCCACGCGCCCGCGCAGCATTTCCAACTGCGCCCTCCGCAAAGCTTCGGCTTTAATCGTCAAATTGCCGCCGCCTCTGGGAGCCCGCAACTGCCGGTAAAACTCAGTCATCAGCCCCAAAGTCCCCTCATCGCTGACTTCCCACAAACTTGCCAAAGCCGATCGCGCACCGCTAGCTACCGCCAAACCCGCAAACCCCAACTCCGCCTCTGCGTCGCCCAAAGCGGTACTGCACGCGCTTAAAACTAACAGATTCACCGCAGGTTCATTCCACTGCAACTGCCGCATTTGATCGATCCGCAATTTAGTATCCCACAATTGAATGTAAGAATTTCTTGGTTCCCCGGGCTGGAATTCGCTGTGAGTTGCTAAGTGAATGATGCCAAAAGGCCGATTTGCCCGCTGAGCTTGCAAATTCCCGAGAGTAAAATCTTGATTCAAAAATGATTTTCCTTCACTTGGCGGCGCGATCGACTCTAACTCCACCGGTACCGCCGGTAACGGCGCTTTATCTTCAAATACTGACGCCCCCATCGCCAAAACTTCATCGTCAGCAATATTATCGTAGCGGATATCAGTCAAACTCAGACTCGGTATGACGCTAAGGCTGTATTTTTCCACTAAAAATTCTTTGCCGTCGTGAAGCGCCGCAAACGGCACGCTTCGCAAACCCGCTGCCGGAATTACAATTAAATTGTCAATATTTGAAGCTGTCAATTCTGAAGCCATTGGCGCAATCAACCACCGATAAAGTTTTTGCGCTGCATCCAAATAACTAATGCTGCTTCTTTTTCTGGGATTAATCATTTCGCTTTGCAGGGCGTCGGCTAGCTGCATTACTTGCCAGCGCGTTGTTGCCGGAATCAAAACGCGCATCGGTTGACCGTTAGCTGTGACTAACACTAATTCTAAATGCTCTCCGTTAGGAACATCCGAAACTTCTTTGCCATGCTGGGGGAGCGGGTTTTTTATCACAGGCAATAGATTGGATAAATCTCGGCTTGCCACCAGTACCGAACTATTTTCTCGGGAGGCTGCATCCGAGCTGCTCACCCAATTCATATAAATAATTCCCGATTTTACCCCGGTAATTTGTTCGTTTTTGCGGAGAATTTCGTAAATGACCGACATATTTGTAATCGGCTTTCTTGCGGGCAGTTCCAGATATTTTTCGTACTCGCGGGTGAAGGTTTGCTCGAATGCTAAAACTCCCGAGTTTGCCGGATCGAATCTGCGGGAAGGAACGAAAATATCCGGGCTAATTGCGGAATTCCTGTCCCGGTTCGGCGATCGCAGTTCTGGCTGCAAAGATGAAGGAAGTGACAGCCGGCGATCGGGATTTAAAGGTGCGGGAATTGGTGCGGGAATTGGTGCGGGAATTGGTTCGGGAATTGGTGCGGGAATTGGTTCGGGAATTGGTTCGGGAATTGGTTCGGGAATTGGTGCGGGTTCGGACGGCGCGCCCGGTGTAATTAAGGAAATCTGATTCGGTAAACTTCCCTGGGTGTAAGTTTGCCCAAAAGAAAGACCGGGCAAAATGGCGTTTCCCGCGCCAGCATTAATACTTCCCAAGGTGCCGTTGCCGATCGCGCCGCCAACGACAAACGGTCGATCGCTACCGCCTCCGTGGCGAATGGTAATCGGCCCCGCCCCCGCACCTCCAACACTAGAAATACTGGAAATACTGCCTGCATCGCCGAACACGCTGTTCGATCGAAACAAACCCAGGGTGGTGACATCAACGCTGCCGCCAGTGCCAGCAGTGCCGCCTCTAGCGTTGATAAAACCCAACTGAATATCCCCCGTCGCGCTCAGGGAAACAGCCCCGCCGCTGCCGTTTGCAATGCTGCTGGAGTTGAGATCCAGAGCCAAAATGCCCGATCGAGATGTCAGGGAAATATTTCCGCCGATCGCCCCGGAAGCGTTCGCAGATCCGGCAGTTAAAGGCCCGGCATTGCTGTTGAGGGCGATCGCGCCTCCGGTTCCGGTGAGCGATGAAGAGTCGATCGCCCCCACAGTAACTGTATTCCCCTCAACCTGAATGCTCCCGCCGTTGGAGGTAATATTGCCAGTCCGAACCTCGCCGCTTGCTTGCAGATTTACGCTGCCGCCCTCCGTGCTTAAATTACCGTCTGAGAACAAGTTTCCCGACTGGATATCGGCTCCCAAAGCTGCCGTGCTGTCCCCCCGCAGGGTAGCGGCATCTCGCGCCCTGACGCTCAAACTGCGCGCGGTAATTCTCGAATTCGCCGTCACGCTGAAAGCGTCAGCCGAGAGCAGGCCCAACCTCTGAATTTGACCCACCGAGCCGCCAAAAGTAATGCTGCCGCCGGCGCGCAGGGTCAAATTATTTGCGCGCCCGGGGGCGCTGTTGAGGATATTGGCAAAAGCGATATTGCCGTTTGTGGCGGTGAGGTTGGCGCTGCGATCGACTGTGACGGCACTGTTGAAAGCGATGTCGCCGGATGCCGCAATATTGCCCGATATCTCGGTGCTGCTGCCGGTGACAGTCAAACTCGCCAGCGGTGCAGTTTGACCGATCGTACCGCCGAACCGCACTCGCCCAGCGTCCAGTCTCAGGGCGCGCGCTCCGTCTAGGCTGCCGCCGAAGAGAATGCTGCCAGCTTGAGCGCTCAAAGCTGCATTAGCAGTCAGGGACAGGTTTCCGGTGAAGCTGATATCGCCGCCGGATGTCGCAATGTTGGCGCCGAGATCGGTTTGGGGTGCGTCGAGAGTCAGGGAGGCGCTGCCGCTGGTTCTGAGGGGATTGCCGATCGCGATCGAGCGGGCTTGAAGTGTCAGCGGGCTGTTGAAGGTAGTCGGTGCGACGATCGCGATCGAGCTGCTGTCGGGCCGCCCGATCGCGATCGAACCCAAATCCCCCGCCAAAGCACCCAGATCCTCCGCCGTCAAGTCCAAAACCCCGAAAATATCGCCGCTGCCGCCGAGCCTAATTCCTCGGCCGTCGTTGGGTTGCAAGCGAATTGCTCCCCCCGCGCTGCTGACAGAATTGCTGCCGCCGGTCAAGTCAATGCCGTTAGCATTGAGAGCGATGTTGCCGCCGTTAGCATTCAAGGGGCCTGCAGTGATGCTGCTGGCGAAAATGTTGATGCTGCCGCCTTGAGTCTCGATTAAATCCTTGGGGTCGTTGACAAAAAACACTCCGCCCGATCGGAATGTTACGGTGTCTCCGGTTCTCGCTTGCAGGGAAAGTCGGTTGTCGGGCAAGTCTTGGACGGTGATGTCGCCCGGGGTGTCTAGAACCACGTTGCTGCCGGCCGCCATTGCTTCCAACTCCACGTCTGAGATCGATGTTTCAGTCGGTTCTGCTGTCACTTCGAGCTGGCTGGCGGTCAATCCCGCGCCCTTTTCGCCTCTGCCGCTGACGATCGCAATATTTGCCGGATCGAGCCACAAAGTGCCGATCGCCCCGTTAGCCGCGCGGGTATCGACTTCTCCTTGGAAAGTTAAAGCATTTTTGCCGGAAACTTCCACTTGTCCGCCGTTACCCGAGGCCGCGCCGCCGCGAGCAGTAATATTGCCGAAGAAGCCAGCGGTATTGTCTGCCCAAATTACCGCTGTGCCGCCGTTGCCGCGCTCGATCGCGTTTGCTGCGATCGTCGAATCAGGACTGACATACGTCACCAGTGCGTTGGGCACTGGTTCCGCGCCGCGCCAGCCGCCTCCGACGCGCACAACTCCTCCGCCCTCCGTCCCCGAAGCATTGATATTTGCGCCGAACAGTCCGACTTTTTCCCCTAAAATATTGACTGCGCCGCCAGCAATAGCTTGCGGGGAAAATACATTTACAGAACCCGATACGATCGCGCTTCCGGCATTTACCGGCACTGTTTGGCCGCCCGTCAGTACCAATTCACCTGCTTCGTTCGCCGTTAAACCTGTGGCTGATTCTATTCCGGGCCCCGTCAGCAACTGAGGCAAAGAAACCGCGTCTGCCGATTTTTCTGACTGCAAAGACGGAGTAATTTCTAAACTCAATAAATTGCCTGCTTGACTGATGCGCACTGCATTTTGTCCGGGAACAGCCGCCACTGTAATTTGACCTCCGGGGGCGGACAATTGCCCGGTATTAATCACTGTGCCGCCCAGCAAAGTTAAATTTTGACCGCTGCCAACCGCTAAGTTTCCTGCATTGACAATTGTTCCAACTTGTGAGCTATTAAAATTGAATTGATTGGGATTTCCTGCTAAAGCTTTGTAATCGTTAATTCCGCTCGAATTGAACCAGCGCTCGCCAAAACCGATCCCCGTCGCAGTTGTCGCCAAAAAAGACCCCGGCACGTTCAATCTCGCGTTTTGACCGAAGATAATTCCCGCCGGATTCATCAGAAATAAATTCGAGTTGCCGCCGCTTACAGAAATCAGGCCGTTAATGACGGAAGCATCGCCAGAAATCCGCCCTAAAATATTTTGAATATTTGGATTAGTTAGAAAATTAGCAATTTGACTTTCGCTGAGATTAAATTGACTGAAGCTGTGAAACAGATTGGCGCCGTTTCCCGACAGTTGTCCGCCGCTAATGTCTGTGCGATTTTTGTCTTGATTGACAACAGTATTAGTGCCGTCCTTCGCTGGGACGACAGGCTGCGATCGCGCGGATAGCGGTAGCAGCCAAAAACCTAATGTCAAAATTAGAGCCGAGCGCAAATAGGTCATTAGTCGTTAGTTATTAGTCATTAGTCATTGGTCATTAGTCATTAGTCTTACCCGGAAGGAAGAGGGAAGTCAGAAAAGCCTATTATCAATTTCCCATTCCCTATGCCCTATGCCCCATGCCCGATGCCCCATGCCCCATTCTAATCTATTGTAGTTTTGATTTTTTTTGAGCTGTAATGTTCCGCCAAAGTGCCAATAAACTTAAACTTGTGCTGACCTTCGACGCAGTTTATCCTGAGCGTAGCCGAAGGGCTCAGGAACCGCGAAGTCGAAGTAAAGGTCGATCGCGGGCGGATGCGCCAGTTTTCTCGCCCAAGTCCCAATCTGCCGAATCAGTCGCTCGCACTCCCAAACCGCCCTTGCCAAAAAGTCGCAAATACAATGCAGATTTTATATTTATCTGTCGCAGGTGTCTTGACAAAATGGCATCCGAGTCATATAATTGTTTCACCCATAAAATGAAACAGCTATAAAACCTCAACATAACTGGCTCCTCTAACGAATTTAAAAACAAAATAGTGATGCTTTTAGAAACCAACCATGCAAACTAAAACTTCCCAATTTCTAACGCCAGAAATAGTTGACCAGATATTTGCATCTGGCGAACTGACTCGCGCTGACAGACAGCGAATTCAGTTAATGCTCTTAGATGAGTCGATCGGCGAAACTGAATTGAGTTTAGTTGAAACAGTAATGGAAGGCGTAGTCAAAGGCATACTTGACGTAATGTATTAGTTGAGAAATTGCGCAGACCAATCTAAATGCAGGGTGCGCAATGCGCACCTTACCCTAATTTATTATAAAATCGCAAATCGCAAATCGAAAACCCTGTCACCGCTTCTAAAAATCATCATCGGAACCCTCATCCGAGCTTTCATTGTGACGCACAAGTTCAGAGGGAGGCCGATCGTTACTCCAAGCCCACCACACGCAACCGCACCGGCAGCGGTAAAATTCTTGCCACTTGCGGCGGTTGGACTCGGTGTATACTGGCGATCGGCGATTAATCCAGACTTCAGCGGCATCGGTGCAGCTAGCACCGCACTTGGGACAGCAAAACTCAGTAGCGTGAACCGCCGTCGCAGTCCATTCGGGAGGATGTGGAGCAAAAGCTTCCATGTGTTGCGTGTTTCTATTTAAACTGCTGGTAATTACGGCAAATCAACGGTAGCTAAAGATCCGCAGAGTTCGGAATGACCTAAGCAATGACGTAAATACGCTGTTGAGTGCGTAATTCATCTGCCCGTTATTTTTTTTGGCATTTGCCGTCCGATGAATAGTATAACTGATGTGGTGCAAGCCGTCGATCGGCATTCTCAGCTATTTCAAGGACTAAGCTCATGTCTATTTACAATCTTATCTCGTTTCTGGGCATTTTTGGCTTGTGCGCGATCGCCTGGATTTTTTCCGAAAACCGACAGCGCAAGTATATACCTTGGCGCGTCATCATCTGGGGTATCGGGCTGCAATTACTCTTGGGATTTTTAGTATTCCTGTTCCCCCCAACTCGCATCGCCCTAGAATGGTTTACCGGCCTGCTGGATGGAGTATTCACCGCTGCTGACGCTGGAGCCAGATTTGTATTCGGCAGAAACATTGTACCAATACCCGGTCAAGACCCGCCAGTTAATTTAGGATATATTTTCGCCTTTCGAGCTTTACCGACAGTAGTCTTTTTTTCTGGCCTCATGGCCTTGCTTTACAACATCGGCGTCATTCAAATTATCACCGAATTTTTCGCCAAAATCTTTTATTTGACAATGCGGTTGAGCGGCGCCGAAGCACTCAGCGGGGCTGCTAATATTTTCGTAGGAATTGAAGCGGCAATTGTCGTCAAGCCTTATTTGCCGCAAATGACCCGTTCCGAGCTTTGTGCAATCCTCTCCTGCTGTTTTGGAACTGCCGCTTCGTCTACTTTGGCAATTTATGTGAGTTTCCTAAAACCTGTTTTTCCCAATATTTTAGGGCATTTAGTTTCAGCTTCAATTATTGCAATTCCCGCTTGCTTTGTTCTCTCCAAAATCTTAGTTCCCGAAACAGGAGTTCCCCTGACAATGGGCGGCATTCCCAAGGAAGAACGGAAGCCTCAAGGCCGGGAATTTATCGGCGATGAAATTGCCGAAATCGACGGCGAAATCCGCAAACAAGAGACTGTGGGCGGAGAACCCATCGAACGGGTCAGCCCTCTGGATGCAGCAATCATCGGTGCATTAGACGGGGTAAAGATGGCCGTGGCGATCGCAGCCGTTTTGATATTAATCTTGGGCTTAGTGTCTTTAATCAATCAATTCTTTGGCTGGCTGGCTATCTTGCCAGACCCGATCGGTGGCTTTTTCAAAGTTGTCACCTTAGCCAACATCATGGGATTCTTATTTTATCCTTTAACGCTGTTAACTGGAGTTCCCCTTGAGGACTCTTGGCAAGCATCTGTAATTATCGGCCGCCGACTGTTGGAAACCGCAGTTCCGCCTTATCAAAGTTTAGCAGAAGCAGCGGCAAAAGGACTGGTGAGCGATCGCACAGTTTTGATTGTCAGTTACGCCCTTTCTGGCTTCGCCCACCTCGCATCTGTCGGCATATTTGTCGGCGGTACGATCGCCCTAATTCCATCCAGGCGCAAAGACATTTCCGAACTCGGTTGGAAAGCATTATTTGTCGGCACCTTAGCCACCATGACGATCGCCTGCATCGCCGGCACATTTGACACCGGAGACGCCAGCATTTTAGGCGCTAAGACAGCCCCTGCTGCCCCGCTAACCGCCCCCGATTCTGCGACACCGCAACCATCCCCTGGTGCGAATTCAACGCCGTCAGTTGCCCCAGCAATTGTCAGCCCGAAGCCTGCGCCGAAGAGTGAAAAAGCAACTCCAAAAGCTACACAATCTCCTTCTCCCGCATCCCAAAAAAGCCCTTAATTAACTTTGATTTGGATAAGCTCAGTTATGGACGCACTCGGATCGAAGAAACCGGGTTTTTCACCAAATCTGCGGTTTCAACAAAGTATTCTCGCAAAAACCCGGTTTCTGGCTACCCGTGCATAAAATTTCGATTTACCATTGGGTGAGGGCGGGTTTTAGAGATTGTAGGTTTTAGGCAGTTACTGTTGGTGAACCCGCCCCTACAGGCCCCTGATGGATGTTGTTGTTTTAGGCATATGCCAGCAATTCCCAATTCCCAATTTCCCAAAAATTATGAATCCCGAACCCGAAATTCGCCGTTTATTAGATGTGATGCCCGCCTCCGGCCGCATGACTTGTAAAATTATTAATAAGCCCCAGCAATCAAAAATTATTGAGTGCGATTTTCCTTTACCTTGGAATCAATCTCGGCCGATTTATATCAATTTTGACCTGTGGAGGTTGCTGTCTAAGCCGCAGCGCGATTTGCTAATTTTACGAACCGTCAGTTTTTTGAGCAATTTTAAGTGGTTCAAACCGGATATTTATCAAGGGGCCGCACTAGCTGGAATTGTCGGAACAGTTGTAGAATTGCTGCAAAGCGATCCGGTGGGAATTGCGATCGCCAGCGGTTTGACGGGGCTGGCAATGACTCGAATTTGGCGCGACAACCGCAGTTCTCAAGTAGAGTTAGATGCGGACGAAACGGCGATTCGCGTCGCTCTAAGGCGCGGTTACAGCGAAGCAGAAGCGGCCAGACATTTGCTGTCGGCGATGGAAGCTGTGGCGCAGATAGAACAGCGCAGTTTGGATTTTAACGAGTTGATTCGGTGTCAAAATTTAAAGGCGATATCGGGTATTTCGGCGGTGGGCGTGCCCGATAGCGTCAGGAAAGAGTGAGAAATACTTTCTTCCTACCAGAAGAATAGAGAAATGTCCGCTTTACCAAATTGTGTCGGTTACAGCACGCAGCATTAGAAATCCTCCCTTGGGAAATTCGCCCATTCTTAAGAGCGAACTTCATCTATGTCAGCGGCAGATGGTGCGATTCCCAAGTCCTCACATAAACCCCACAATGATTTCCGGGGAGTAGGGGGATTGACAACTAATTCTCGCTCTATCTCAGGAACCATCCACTTAATCAACTTTAACTTTTCGGATAGAGACAACTGCTTGACAAGACTAAAAACTGCCTCAAAACTCATATTTTTTAGAGGTAATGTTCGATTGATTTAATTTTAGCGTTCACGCAGCTAAAACTGTAGCTTTTTTTTAAACTTACATGAATTTGCAGCATAATTGTTTATCTTTAGCACTTTTAACGCTTTTTACTGCTTGCTATTTAATTTTAACCGCCTATTTTAAGCGCCTATTTTAAGCGCCTATTTTGAGCGATTAACTCAAGCTTTACTACCTGTAATATCTAAATATTAAATTATGTAAAATAGCGAGACAGAAGTTGATTTGCGGCCTAAGATAACGTCATTGCTCAACTCGATATAGTTTCCGATCGCCCTCCGGCGATCGAGAAAAAATCATCAATTAGGACGCATATTTATTGCAGCAGCTTGATGCTCGATCGCGCTTGCGATCGCGTGCAAGTCTGTCACAGTCCTATGGGCAAACACACCCAATTTAGAATACAGCCATGAACACCCCAGAAACTCGCAATTCCTGGAATATTTACCGACTCCTGCCGAACTTTCAGCGCTTACCCGTCGCGCAATTTCGCAGCCGCAGCGAAGCGGAATCTTCCCTGAAAGTCATCCGCAAACTGCTACCGAATAGCGAATTAATACTTGCTTTCGAGGTTGGGCCCGAAAATCCCACTACCGAACTCAATCAGCCTCCCGTTCAAGAGCCAAACTTTTCAACTTCAGTTAACCGAGAACTCTTGAAACTTTTCATTATCAGTTCTCGCCCTGTTGTTTCCCGCGTCATTGATTCTTTTCACCGCGATAATTTTGCCTGCGCTACTGACTGGAGTCCGCTTGTCCCAACTCAAAATCCTGGAGAAGTGATGAGCGTTTTAATTAAATATTTTGCCGCTGACTCTTAGGGTGCGATCGAACAGTCTCGATCTTATCTATCGCGGTAAGGTGCGCACTGCGCACCCTACAGATGATATTTATTGTACCATTTGTAGGGA
>JAUBOG010000009.1:4167-20963 GCA_036700105.1 Microcoleus occultus BM001215583 | reverse complement strand
AAGGTGCGCACTGCGCACCCTACAGATGATATTTATTGTACCATTTGTAGGGACAAGGCAATGCCGTTTTCTTGCGTTAACTCGGATGATAATTAATGTCATGTCCGGTCAAAGGACGGCGGACGATCGCCAACTCAATCGCAATGATACACTTGATATTGATACCCATCAACCGCAGGCAAATCGCGAGTTTCAAGCTGACATTTTTGTGCTGCTAAATTGACAGGTGCGCGAAAATTAACCAACCACAAATCTAGCGGACGTTGTAATTGAATGAGTGTTTTGTCAAGTGTCCCTGCCGCGATTTCCGGCGCATCCCTTTGACGATTAGCCAAAAGAAACAGCGGAGAATCAAAGGCTTTAACTTCTTCTTTCTTCCTAACATCCGTTACATCTTGCACATTGCTCGTTGCCGAACTTCTTTGCCATTCCCACCCAATCCCCATCAATTCTCCGATTTCTACATGAGTGTTTTGAGTAGTGGCAATCAACACGGGAACTTTCGATAATTCGCGGATAATCGGAATTAAAAGGTCTGGTTTGTAATATTTGCGGTAGCCGAGATTGGAATTGACTGTGATACCGCTACAAACACCCATTGCTAAAATTAGCACCACTGCTTTTTTGCCGGAAAGCTCGTTAGCGCAGCCCGCCCCTACGGGGGCTGCGCCAACGGAGAGGATCGCGCGCAAATTAAACCATTGACTTTTTGCGCTCGGTGTGTTGATCACAACCGCCAAGGCTGCTCCTACAAGCAATATCACCCCCGGAAAGTAGACAAAATTGTACCGGGCACCGCGAGTTAGGTCAATTCCGAGACCATAGGCAAAGCTGAAAAATAGCAAAATTGCTCCCAGCACAAACCCGCCGAAAAGAACAGTACCTAAACGGCTATCGGGCGCGTTCAAAGAAGTTTTAAGAGCCTTAAACAGGATGGGAAGCACTAAAATAAAAAATACTGTCATCGCGGTCGCCGATGCAACTACTATTCCCAAATTTGGCGATTCCACGGGCAGCAGAGAGATGACAGTAATCCATCCAGCTAAAGCTTGAAAAATCGGACTGATCCAATCCACAAATGTGCGATCGCCACTGACAATCCAATTAGTTAGTTCGCTGCCGTATTTATTTGACAAAAATACGGGCAACCAAACTAAACCGCCTGCTAAAGTGCCGATCGCAACTGCCAACAATCGCCACAGGATTTGAGATTGCCAAATACGGGGCTGTTGACTGCTGGAAATTGGCAACTTCCCGTTAAACTGCTGCCAGATTACAGCAATTAATGCTATTGCTTCGGCACACAAAGTCAGTGCGAAAAAGTAGTGAACTGCAATTCCCAAACAGTTAACAACTACCCAAAGCAGCGCCGCCCAAACAGGCAGCGGTGCGCGCTGTTGCAGTTTTTTTGCAGCTAATGTCAAGCAGAAAAGAGAGGCGATAACTAATAGGATTCCTAAAGTGTAATGGCGGGCTTCTTGAGCGAGATAAATGCCGTAGGGAGAAACTGCCATCATCGCGGCTGCACATTGACCGACTAAACTAGAATTGAAAGCAAACTTGCCTAAAAAGTAGATAGCGGGAACTGAAATAACGCCTAATAAAGCAGGGAGCGATCGCCCGATCCAAACTAAACTATCCTGAGTGGGTCCAAACAACCGCATCCACCAGTGGGCGAGCATAAAATAGGCTGGAGGATGGTTGCTTTCTAGCAGCAAATGGTTGAGAACATCTGCAATGCCAGCGCTGGGGTTCCATTGCAGCGGTTGCAATAGAATGGAAAGGTCGATCGCGCGATCGACCGGCACCCCGCGAAAACTGTTGCCCAAACTAAACACTAGAGTCGAAAACTCGTCCGTCCACAGCGGTTTCGAGTCCAAATTGGCAAAGCGCAAAATAAAGGCGATCGCCGTCTGCAGCAATAATAACAACAACAGTTGTTTGTTCTCGATCGTTAATTTAGTCATCAGTCATCAGTCACAAGTCATTGGTTATTAGTTATTAGTTACTGGTTGTTATAGGACTAAGGCAAAACAATGATTTCATCCGGTATTGGCAGAGGTAAGGTGCGCAGTGCGCACCCTACAGATAGTGTGTGTGTCCAGGACTGTATTAGTAACAATGACCGATGACCAATGCCCAATGACCAATTCCCGATGACCAATTCCCTAATCAACTTCAGTCACCCGCCAGCTCAGCTTCGTATTGATCCAGAAATTCCACAGAGTTACAGCCGCGATCGCAATTAAATTAGCCAAATATTCATTCATGCCAAAAACATTAAACAGCAGATTTACCAGCAGCACATTCATAATCAAACCCATCAAACAAATCACATTAAATTTCAACAGCCGTTTGAAGCGCTGGCGCTTCCCTGGCTGCCGCTTAGAAATATCCCCAAAAGTCCAGACATCGTTCCACAAAAAGTTACTGATAATTGCCAGTTCAGCAGCAACAATCAGACTGCGAGTCAGTTCCCAATTGAGGCTATTCCGCAGCACGTACAAAACCCCCATATTCACAAACACGCCGCTGAAACCAACCACGCCAAATCGAAAAAACTTACCCACCGGCCACCGGGCAAACCGCAATATGAGCAAATGCCGCAAATACTCAATATACTGTTTCCAAGTAACTTTGCTCTCGCCTTCTTGCCGCTCCTGAAATACATAACCAACTTCTCCAATCCAGCGGATATCGCCCCTGCCGAGCACTTCAATCAAAATTTTGTAACCGGCCGGATTCATGGTTTTGCCAGCAATACAACTGCGACGCACCATAAAATAGCCGCTCATCGGATCGGAAACTCGACCCACGACTCCCGGCAGAATCACCAACCCCACGGTTTGAGCGCCCCGCGACAAAAATCGCCTGACAACGCTCCAGTCGCTGACGCCGCCCTCGGCAACGTGGCGGCTCGCAGCGGCCAAATCGGCTCCGCGCTTAATTTCTGCTAAAAGCTGCAACAGCGTCTCCGGGGGATGCTGCAAGTCGGCATCGATGACGCCCAAAACCTCGCCCCGCGCGGCTTGCCACCCGCGAATTACTGCTGTGGAAAGTCCCCGCTCCTTTTCCCGCCGCATCACCCGCAATTGCGGATATTCCGGTGTCAGGGACAGGGCAATTTCCCAGGTGCGATCGGGGCTGTTGTCATCGACTACAATTAATTCGTAGTTGCCGGGAATGCTGCCATCGAGCAATTGGCTCAATTGTTCCACAATACTCTTGACATTCTTGCACTCGTTGTAGGTGGGAATGACCAAGGAAAAATAAACTGGCGGTGTACCTGCGCCTGCAAGAGTTGAACCGAAAGTCTCTACAGCAGGAATTTGCAAAGGCCCAGAAGGCACTGGCAACAGGTGATTTGCTTGATCGATGCCCATAATTTCAGTTCCCAGAAAGTAAATGATGCTTTTGTAAGACTTGCAATTTGAGAATATCGTTCCTAAGAAGTTGATTCGTTAAAATATAAAAATGCCTTAGTTCTAGGCAATAATTCTGTAACTGAGCAAAAAAGAAAACTGTGGATGCAATTCTCGATCGAGCTTTACAAGGTTATAACATCTCTACCGCCGAGGCCTTGGTACTTTTGCAGCAGCAAAGAGAGCCAGATGCGCGAGCTTCTATTCAAAAAACCGCTGACTTGCTCCGCCGCCGACAATCAGGGGATACTGTTACATATGTTGTCAATCATAATATTAACTTCACAAATATTTGCGAGCAGCATTGCAGTTTTTGTGCATTCCGCCGCAACGAGGGAGATGAAGGCGCTTTTTGGTTAGATGCAGACCAAATTCTGGAAAAGGCAAGCGATGCAGTGCAGCGGGGTGCCACGGAAATTTGCATGCAGGGCGGCTTAAATGTTCAAGCTAAGCTCAACGGCGGATCTTTGCCTTATTATCTGCAATTGGTGAAAACGATTAAGGATAAGTTTCCGCAGTTGCACTTGCACGCTTTTTCGCCGCAAGAAATAGAATTTATTAGCAGAAAAGATCATCTCAGTTTCAGCTATGTAATTTCGGCTTTGCGGGATGCGGGAGTCGGTTCGATGCCGGGAACTGCGGCGGAAGTTCTCGACGATGCGGTGCGGCGGATTATTTGCCCGGAAAAACTCAATTCGGCAACTTGGTTGGAAATTGTGGGAACTGCTCACCGTCTGGGCTTGCCGACAACGAGTACGATGCTTTGCGGGCATATTGAAACTGCCGAACAGCAGGTTTTGCATTTAGAAAAAGTGCGATCGCTCCAACAAAGTGCGATCGACCAAAACTACCCAGCGCGCATCACAGAATTCATTTTACTACCATTTGTCGGACAGCAAGCACCGGCACCTTTGCGCAGTCGAGTCGGCCGCGACCAACCAATTTTAGCAGATACACTGTTGCTCACCGCAGTATCTCGAATCTTCTTAGGCAATTTGATTCCCAATCACCAGCCGAGTTGGGTAAAGTTAGGTTTAGACGGAGCTGCAGAAGCGCTGAAATGGGGTTGCAACGACATCGGCGGCACGTTGATGGAAGAACACATTACTACAATGGCCGGTGCAGTTGGCGGCAGTTGTCAATCAGTCGAAGATTTGCAAAATGCGATTCGTTCTTTGGGGCGGAGTTATCAGCAAAGAGATACAATTTATCGACCTTTAGGAGTTGACAATCTGGCAGTAATTGTATAGTTTTTGCGTAGGGTGCGTCGCTATGAAAAATCCCCAAAACACTCGATAAGTTAAGGGCGACGCACCTTATATAATTTATAAAAAGTCCTGCAATCCAACATTTTTTTGGTTTGTTTGTTCAACCCTTGTATCAGGTGCGTCGCCCTGAGATTGTAGATTAAATGCCAGAGATTGTCGATCGCGATGCACCATGCAAATACTAGAAGTTTAGCCGATCGCACTTTCAAATTCTTCTAACGCTTGACAACTTCCCACCTGCAAAGCACGTTCCACTGTAGCAGGAATCATCTGGGCGATCGCGATTCCTGGAAAATTCGGACTAATATCAGATTCTAAATACTCTCCATCTTGCAGCAAATAGATGCGAAGTCTGCCGCTGTCGTAAACCCAGACTTCTGGAACTCCAATAATTTTATAGGCATCGATCGTAGTTTTAGAAGCTACATCCGTCTCAATTGCTAAATCCGGCGGCGGATCGTCCGGTAAAAGTCGGCGGCGGCTAATCATCCGTTGATAATTTAGAATATAAAAGCAAGCATCAGGTTCAATTCCCGCTGCACCTTCCCGCTTGAAAGTAGTAGAACCAAATGGTTCGTATCTTCTGCCCGCAGACTTGAGTAAAAATTTTACAATATCGGAAATTAAATCTTTCGGAATTTCGCGTTCTAGTAAGGGAACCATGATTTCTAAGGTACTCTTGCTGTAGGCAATTCTAGTTCTTCGCTTTTCTCCTAATTCCTGCAAAATCGACTCGAATTCCAGCCAAGTTATATTGGGAATAGTTACCACACTGCCGGGAGAAAGCGTTATTTGGCTAACAGGTTTGAGGACGGGAGCGATAACAATCATAAGCTGAATTGGGAGCTAGTTATGAAGTTTGTGCGAAGGACAGGCAGGATGCCTAATCCACAAGAGTTTTTGGATATATCTGTTGAGTGTAGCACGGGCAACGAGAAGAGATGGGCGATCGCAATTTACAGCGCTTTTCAGGTATGTGAGATACATAGTTCTTGTAGGGAAACGGCAGTGCCGTGTCCCTACGGGATATTGAATGTACGACCTAAACCTGCAAGAACTATGTATTATCGCTAGACATCAAAGCCAGATTTGGTATAATCTCTATTATCAGTAATTCTGAAAACCTATGACTCTAGCTTTACCCAAACTCGTAAACTTCGAGGAATTTGTGGAGTGGCTGCCCGAAAATTCGGCAGTACGGTACGAACTGCATAATCAAAATATTATTGAAATTGTACAACCAGTAGGCAAACATCAGGAAGTTACAGGCTTTATAGCAATCGAAATTGCTGTTCAAATCAATCGTCTGGGATTGCCATACAGTATCCCCAACCAAGCGATAGTTAGACCTCCTGAAAAAGATTCCGGTTATTTCCCCGATTTGTTGGTTTTGAATCGTGCAAACCTAGTGAACGAACCATTGTGGCAAAAACAATCTATCCTCAGTTTGGGTGCATCGATACCTTTGGCGATCGAAGTTGTGTCAACGAATTGGCGCGATGATTACTATTTGAAATATGCTGATTACGAGGAGATGGGTATCCCGGAATATTGGATTGTAGATTATGCTGCGTTGGGCGGACGTAATTTTATTGGCAATCCAAAACAACCGACGATTTCTGTGTGTAACTTGGTCGATGGTGAATATCAAATTCTCAAGTTTCGGGAGAGCGATCGGATTGTATCGCAAACTTTTCCCGATTTGAACCTGACTGCCAATCAGATTTTTCAAACTGGTTTAATGTAATGTGATATTTTGCAAAATTATAATTGAGATGTTTTATTCAAACGAACTCATGCAATGTTTTCAAAAAAAAAGGAATATGACACTTAACATCACTACTTTGGTGTGAATAAAATTCTCCAATCTTTAGTGATAGTTGTTCTCTAAATTGGCGCTCGTTACCGCTCCAGTCAATCGGTGGCTTAATTTTCCCCCAATAATCCTTAGCTTTTTTAATTGTGAGCAAAGCCATAATTAATTCCTGCTTGCGCGTTTCATCGGACGTATTTTTAAACTCAGTTTTCCATGAATCCTGAAATTTATCTAAGTCCGTACAATTTAAACAATGATTTACGCGAGCGAGCGCTCTCTGTATGTTAAGGTTATTCTTCAAGTCTGGATCGCTAATAATTTTATCAGCCATATCCATATAAATACTATTCAGTTGAACCGGATTATTCTGATACATAGGAGAATTAGGATAATCATCAAATATTGATTGAAGTTCAGGTGTGATAAAATATGCTTCTTTATGAATCAAACCTGTAATCCATATCCGGTGCTGTTTTGCATTTTGTGCTTTCACCTGCGATTTTTCGTAAAGATTGCAAAAAATTGCTTCTGTATCGGAAAAACTGTAATTATCAATCTCTTGCAAGTGCAAATCTAAATCTATCATTGCAAAAAGTCGATCAGGAGCTAAATACGAGTTAGTGGTATCCTGTTCGTGTAATGTTAAAAGATTCAAATAAGTATTGATTACAGTTGCGCGATCGCCACAGTTGAAAAATTGTGGTCGTTGCTGCGTCCACCATTTTGGAACGCAAGCATTATAAAAGTTTGCATCCGGCATTTTCTCCATGTTTTTATAAGCTTGAGGCGATTTGATACCCTCGATAGTTGAAATAACACCCTCGCATAGCACCACAATTTTGTTATTAATTCTGCGAGATAGAAGAATCATCTTGCAGTGTTCTTTTAGCTGTTCTGGATTCAGACTCATTGATAATATTAGGATTCTTGTTGGATTAGTTTTGGCTCAATTTCTTTAACATGAGCCGGTGTCAAAGCTTCACATAATGCGTAGGAGTGAGTTGCGAGAATATATTGATTGCTGGGAGCCCACTCTTTGAGGTCTGAGATAATTTGATATTGCCAATCGGGATGAAAAGCAATTTCAACTTCATCCATCAATACAATAGCATCTTTTATGTTACGTGACTTGAGCCATATATAAATGCTAAGTCTTTTCAGTTCGCCGTGACTTAAATCTTCTGGATATAGTTCTATAGTTTCACCATTATTATACAATTTAAAATTGACTCCAGAAAAATCTTCATTTAGATTTATTTTTTTATTTGATAACATTAGATTTAAGTCGTTAACTAGAGTTTGATAGCTGTTCCCATAGCTACCTGTTTTTATTGCTTCTCTGAAATCACGATCGCGAGCATCTTTAAATGATTTAATAAGTAGCTCTACGGCAAGGAAGTCATAAGTAAACAAGCCTTGTAATTTAGCTCTTGCAGATTCGAGTATCCCATGATAATTTTTATCTCCCTTACTTGAGTTACTGAATAATAGTTTTCTAGAATCCGGCGGAAGAAATAGAAAAACTTGCGTTGAAGGAGCAGCTAAAAAAACTTTACGCGATAATTTATTTAAAAACAGTTTTATTTCATCCTTTTTTTGATTTTTGAAATAACATAGTAACTTCGTATTTTGATCTTGATTATTATTTTTTTTATCATGTGAATAATAACAAATACTTATGATATCTTCGGACTCTATATCTTCACCAATGAAATCTAAAATAGAAGAGGCTTTACAACAATAAAATTCAAGCTTTACATTTTTTTTTCCATCCCAAATATAAATAATGGCTAATACTCTTTTGTCTTTTCCATCAGAAATTTTAAATCCCTCAAGCAGATTTTGTAAAAATGGTTTTTTATCGTCATCAACTGAACAGTGCAGCAATACAAAAATTAATTGCAACAGCGTACTTTTGCCGCCACCATTTTGGCTGCCCAACGGAAAAATACTAGGAGAAAAATCTTTCTCAAAAGTGATGTCTATATTTTTCAATCCCCGAAAATCAGGAACTTGAACTCGTAGTAAGTGCATAATCAACTCCTAGTATTGGCTGGAATTAAGTAATAAAGCTAACTAAAATTCCCAAAATTTCATCAACAGGTGGCAGCGAGTATTCTCTTAAACCAATTGTAACAGTTTGCTCTTCAAGTTTGATAAACTTCCACAAGTTACCCGTCGTAACACAACCATAAAGATTGTTTACAAACTCGCCATTCCTTTCATTGAATTTCTGAGCGGCAATCATCTCAGCAATACATTGTCCAAGTCCGCCGTTGATGTCTTCTTTTTTAGCTTCCACCACAATCATAGCAGGAGCTTCGATGAAAAGTTGTTCGGGCGATTTGCTAATCAGGAAGTCGCAGACACCATTAAGTCCTACAGATTGATCTACCGTAAATTCATTGCCAGAAAACAGACTGATTTTTTGCTGAAAAATATCTTTTAATTCTAGCAGGATCGGACAGATAATCATTTCCGATCGCGCTTTTTCGGTATTCAGCGCTAGGGCTAGAGGTAGGCGTTTTTCGATGAACTCAGCTAGGGCTGGGCTGGGCTGAATCGGCGGCGCTGAAACAATAAAAGTAGGTACTTCTATTAGGGTGAGTTGAAAGTCTTGTTTGACTTTTTTGAGGGTGAATTCGCTATAGGACATTGCTTCTCCACGCTCACTGTAAAGTTGTCTGATTTAGATTATAACACTTTTCAATCGGATGAAATACAGATGAGAGTAGGGACACGGCAGTGCCGTGTCCCTACCGAACTCACATGATACTAAACCTTAAACTTCTCCACAATTCGTCTCATTGCTTCCTCCACATTCTCCCGACTGTTAAACGCCGAAATGCGGAAATAACCTTCGCCCGCCGCACCGAAACCAGAACCAGGTGTTCCCACCACATTGCAAGTTTCCAGCAACTTCTGAAAGAAATCCCAACTCGACAAACCATTCGGCGTTTTCACCCACACATAAGGTGCATTTTCGCCGCCAAAAACCTCGATTCCGGCTGCTGTCAATTTCTCGCGAATAATCGCCGCATTTTCCATGTAAAAATTGACTAACGCCTGAATTTGTGCTTTGCCTTCCTCGGAATAAACCGCCTCTGCACCGCGCTGCACGATGTAAGAAACGCCGTTGAATTTAGTAGATTGGCGGCGGTTCCACAATTTCCAAATTTCGACATCCGAACCGTCGGCTGCTTTTCCTGTCAAAGTCTTCGGTACGACTGTTAGGGCGCAGCGAGTACCCGTGAAACCGGCATTTTTGGAGAACGAACGAAATTCGATCGCACAATCGCGCGCGCCTTCAATTTCGTAGATAGAATGCGGCAAACTCGGATCGGTAATATACGCTTCGTAGGCGGCATCGAAGAATATAATCGAACCGTTCGCTTTAGCATAGTTTACCCAAGCTTGCAAGTGTTCCTTGGTGGCAGTTGCCCCCGTCGGATTGTTGGGGAAACACAGGTAAATTAAATCGACTTTTTTGTCGGTGGGAATTTGGGCAGTAAAGTTGTTTTCGGCGGTAATTGGCAGGTAAACGAAGCCGTCGTATTCGCCCTTTTCGTTGGCATCTCCCGTGTGTCCGGCCATCACGTTCGTGTCTACGTAAACCGGGTAAACTGGATCGGTAACGGCGATCGTATTATCATTGCCGAAAATATCCAGAATATTGCCGCAATCGCACTTAGAACCGTCAGAAATAAAGATTTCCGAAGCATCAATATCGCATCCCCGCGACTTGAAATCGTGCTCGGCAATTTTCTGCCGCAGCCATTCATAACCTTGTTCCGGGCCGTATCCTTTGAAGGTATCCCGCGAGCCCATGTCTTCCACCGCTTTCACCATCGCCGCGCGGCAAGCTTCCGGTAAGGGTTCCGTGACATCGCCAATCCCCAGCCGGATGATGGGTGCGCTTGGATTCGCGTCTGCAAAGGCTTTCACCCTGCGCCCGATTTCGGGAAACAGGTAGCCGGCTTTGAGTTTGAGGTAGTTGTCGTTGATAGTTGCCATAGGTTCGATCGCGTGTTTGTCGTAAAATAGCTTACTGCTAATTGGTAGTGAACTGTTGACTGCTAACTGTTAACTGTTGACTGTTAACTGTTGACTGTTGACCGAAAAGCCCCCGGATTCATCCGTGGGAGTAATTCTAAAATCGAATGCCTGCTTCTCATTGACAAAAAAATCAACCAGCTTGTATAATTAGAATAGTGTGCAGTGCAGAAACTATTATGGACGAGATCGAGTATGCCAAACTCTATCAAGAACTGGCGGCAATTCTGGATGAGTTTAAGTTGGGTTGGGTGGTTCAACAAGTAGCGGATACTGTAGAGATTGGCAAAGTAATTGAAGAGCGATCTCTCAAAAGAAAAACACCGCTGCTCAAGATAGAAGATTACACCTCAAAAGAACAACTTTTGCTGTTGATTGATGCTGTGGAACAAGCGGCGGTGAACACTTCCGAAATGGAAGACGAAATTGCTTATTTCTTGAAAGTAGAATCAGAAACCTCTCCCCTCGGCACAAAAATTACATTTGCGAATTCTGGCGCCGAAACAGCCCAAACAATCGAGTTTACCTCCAGCGTGACAGCCCCCCGCCACAAACAGGCGATCGCCCTCAAGCAATTACTCGAAAAACTGCCATCTGCCCCGAGCAACTACGCCCTCAATTCCGAAATCAAGAGCAAATTAAAAAGCTCGATCGATCCCGACTTCAACGCAGCGGCAGAACAAGCCAGAATTTTTGACGCTTACCTGTTCACTATTCTGCTAAAAGCAGTTGCTAATGAAGGTGGCAGCATTTATTACAACAATGTTTTAGACGACGAAACACCCAAATATTTAACATTTAGAAAAACGGCGGGAAAAATCCACGGAACTGCACACCCTTACACCCATGCTGTTGTGGAATTTCCCGACAAACCAGCCCTCGAAGTTCACCTCGGAGTAAAAGTCCAAGGTAGAGCCGGAGTTCTGCACAACTGCAACATTTTAATATTGTTCCAAAAAGAAGCGAATATCTGCCGCTTGCTGGGCCGGGAACCCCGACACTCCCAGGTGATTTTAGCAGTAAAATCCGAACACAGCACCTCGGAACTTCAGCTAGAAACAGCCGGTAGTTTTATCGGATTAGCATCAGATATTCGCTACGAAGGCGGCAGCTATTTCATTTCTAACAGTTACTCGCAACCGGTAGCAAAACTGCTAACTACCGCTCGCAAAAAATGGGAACTCAACATTTTTCCGAGAGCCACAAACGATGTGCATCGGCTGATGTACTCATTTCAAACTATCTTTAAAGACTTTAAGGCCAGAAACTAACATCAGGGAATTGGGAATAGGGCATGGGGCATGGGGCATAGGGCTAGTGGTTACTTGTTATACCAATTTAATGGGTCGTTGCACATATCTCGATCCCCCTAAATCTCCCTTAGGTCGGGGGACTTTGATAAGAATCTTGTCCCCCCTTTATTAAGGGGGGTTAGGGGGGATCAGATTCGGGAGCAGCCTCATAAAAAATTGATATTAGTAGTTTTTCTAATCACAAACAACAAATAACAAATTACCTATGCCCGATGCCCAATCCCCCATGCCCAATTCTCCATGCCAAATCGCCAATATAATTTATGATGTTGCGAGTACCAGAAGCTTACGAATAATGTTTAAGAAAGATAAATCTTCCCTGCTGTTTACGATCGGAGCCGCCACACTTCTGATCGGTTTAGGCTTTCTCACCTACTCGATCGTCATTTCGCGCGGGCCCGCCAAAGATTTACCGGTGGGAGCAACCGTTGTCCCCCAAGATACGATGATGGCCCTATCCATCACCACGGATGAATCGCAGTGGAATAGACTGCGAGAATTTGGCACGCCGGAGTCAAAAGCCTTATTTGAAAGGTTTTTAAGCGAAATGCGCGATCGCCTCCTGACAAGCAACGGTTACGCCTACCAGCAAGACATTCAGCCTTGGGTGGGGAATACCGCAATGGTGGCCTTTCTGCGAAACAAAATAGCCATACCAGTCCCCCCGCGCGCCCCCAACGCCCCCCCGCCTCCGCCGATTCAACAGTCAGTCGCAATTATCCTGCCAATTGCCAACCCGATCAAAGCCAAAGAATTATTAGCAAAACCCAGACCCCTCAACCAAGGAAAAATGGTTGAGCGCAATTACAAAGGGGTGCAAGTTACAGAAACTCAAGGTATACCCGATCGCAATTTCTCAGTCGCCGTACTCGGTACAAACTATCTCGCAGTCACGACAGATCCGGGCGCCACAGACAGAATCATCGACACCTACAAAGGCGAACCGTCCCTCGCCAAAACCCCGGGCTATGCAGACGCGATCCAACAAATAAAAGAACCCGGTTCCTTCGGCCAAATCTACGTCAATATGCCCGTTGCAGCAGCTTTTACAGCCGCCAACTCATCCCGCGAAATTTCGCCGGAAAACCTCGAAAAACTCCAGCAAAATCAGGGATTTGCCATTACAGCGACGCTGGATGCAGAAGGAATTGGATTCAAATCAATCTCTTGGCTGAAGCCCGATTCTACTATTCGGATAGCAGTAGAAAACAACGCTCTAAAAATGGTCAACCGCCTGCCAAGCAGTACCATAATGATGGTATCCGGCGGCAATTTGCAGCGTTTGTGGCAAGACTACGTATTGGGGGCCGAGGCTAACCCGCTTTCCCCGATCGATCCCCAAGTTTTGCGCGCCGGTTTAAAATCAACTACCGGCCAGGATTTAGATAAAGACTTCATCAACTGGATGGCGGGAGAATTTTCCCTATCGCTAATACCAGCCCCGGCGCAGAATCCGAAAGACAAATTTGCTGCTGGATTTGTATTTATGGTGGAAACAAACAACCGCAGCGCCGCTAACAAATCCCTGAAACAGCTTGATGATACGATGAAAACTAAGGGGTTTAGAGTTGAGGAAATTAAAGTGGGCGGCCAACCTGCGACTAAGTGGACATCGCCGTTTGGAGGGATTGCGGTAACTCGCGGCTGGATGAATGATGTAGCGTTTATCACAGTAGGAGCTCCGGTTGTTGATGCGATCGTACCGGCACCGACAAGCCCGCTTTTAAGCAGCGAATTGTTCCAGAAAACTGTACGATCGCAGCTTAAGCCTCACAACGGCAATTTCTTCATCGACACCGAGAGTGCATTTAACCCGAAAAACCTAGCTTTGCCGGAGTTTCCTCCCAATCAAAAAATCTGGATAGATGCCACGCGGTCGATCGGCGTTACAGCGGCCGTCATTGGCGATCGTACCACCCGCTACGACGCTTTTGTCGGACTCAAAAAATCCGATCGAGCGACCCCTTCTCCAAATCCCTCACCGAGCCCTGCTTCACCGAGTCCCTCGCCCACCGTCCAAACTTCACCCTAACTCTTAAATCGATCGACTTTGACTGCAATTCCGCAGCCGTAACTAAATAGGTTTGCAGCGATGAATGCAAGTCCTCAACTTTTGATGCGGGCTTGCATTTCTGATGCTGCAAAAGACATCTGGCAAAAAGATATTCAAGAACACGCAACCAAGGCCTGCGATCTCAAATCCTCTCTTCTTCGGAATGATATAAACGGAGGACACGGCAGTGCTACCACGATCGATTGTAGGGACACTCCAAAAGCCGTGTCCTGATTTTGGGTTAGATCAATTCCGATGCTAACGGAATTGATATGAAGCGACAATTACGGGAGATGTCTAAACACCTCGCGGGTAATTGCCCGGACACGATCTTACTTGTTCCGGTCATAATTTTAATTACAGGAAATTATAGAGGCGGATTTTTTATTTTTTATAAAAGGAAACACCAGATTTTTTACCGACATTTTTCCCGGCAAGTATTGGAGGCATAAACAAATTTTTTTAACCCATAATTCGTTGCACTTCTTAATAATAGCTGCCAACCCCGGCCCCTAGGTGTCGGAGTGCGTTTAGTTTTATATATATGCCATGCGGAAGATACAGCTTCTCGGCAGTTTTAGTTATATTTAAATTGTACAAAAGATACGCTATTCTTGTGATTTATATATTTTACGCTTTAACAACCTATGAAAACCGCCAAAAATATTCAAATACAGGCTAGCTTCTTGTCTAAAAAAAGCATAAGCAAGCTAGCACTTTCCCTGCAAATCGTCTTAATAAATCTTTACTTTTTGCAAGCAAAAGCCTTATGTCAAACCATTGTTCCAGCGGCGGACGGAACGGGGACGACAGTCACTCCCGCAACCCCAGCCGGCACTCCGACTGGGCAAACTCGCTTCGACATTCAAGGCGGACAATCATCGAGCGATCGGCAAAATCTCTTCCACAGTTTTACACAATTCGGCTTGTCGCAAAATCAGATTGCCAACTTTATCTCAAACCCGAACATTCGCAACATTTTAGGGCGCATCAGCGGCGGCAGCCCTTCGATTATTAACGGCTCAATTACAGTAACAGGCGGCAATTCAAACTTGTTTCTGATGAATCCATCCGGCATCATATTCGGCAACAGTGCCAGCTTAAACGTGCCGGCTTCTTTCACAGCAACCACCGCCACCGGTATTGGATTCGGTACTAACTCGTTTAACGCCAGCGGTACTAACAACTACACCTCTCTGACAGGCGCGCCCAATTCCTTTGCTTTTGGAGCCGATCGAGCTGGAGCAATTATCAACACGGCGGACTTAGCAGTCAAATCAGGGCAAAACTTAACCTTAGTCGGTGGCACCGTGGTCAGCACCGGCAGCCTGTCGGCCCCAGGCGGTCAAATAACCGCAGCATCAGTCACCGGAAAAAATTTAGTCCGCGTCAGGCTGGGAGACAATTTGCTCAGTTTGGAAATCGAGCCGCCCTCAGCGACGAGCCCAGGAACAGCGCCAACAATTTCGACATTGCCGATCGCCTCCTTACCCGAACTGCTCACAGGCATCGGTCAAGCAAACGCTACAGGTATTAGCGTCAACGCCAGCGGTCAACTGGTACTCACAGCGCCTGCTAACCGAGTAGTAGCTGCGGGGGATGTTGCAGTAAGAAATGCCAACGCTAGGGCGATCGCCATTCAATCAGCCAACAACCTGACAACTGGCAATTTGACGAGTTCCCAAGGCGGCCCGATCGCCCTAGAAGCTAGCGGCGACATCAGCACCCTCGGCCTCGACTCCTACTCCGCCACCACCGCAGGCGGCAATATCACCGTCACCAGCCGTACAGGAAAAGTAGAAACAGGCAATATCAACGCAGGGTCGATCGACAAAACCAGCAACAGCGGAAACGTTAAGATTGCAGCACCCTCAAGCAGCATTCAAACAGGCTTCATAGACGCCAACTCCCAAGAAAAACAAGGCGGCGAAGTCACCCTCAACGCCGGCACCGACATCGAAGTAACCCGTATCAACACAACGGGCCCAACAGCCGGAGGAGAGATTAACATTAAAGCCGGCCGTCATTTCCGAGCCACAGGCACTTTCACAAACGATAGCAACTGCTTGTCGCAACCTTGCAGCATTTGGGCCGCCGCCACTACTAGCGCTAATGGTGGAAATATCACCATTGACACTGGGAGCGGCCAAGCCTCGAACAGTCTTTTCGGCGTCGGGCCCGACTATAACAAAATCAACGGTACTGCCGGCAGCATTGCCACTGGGGGTGCGAACAAAGAAAATGTTATTGCATCTGGAACTTATGCCAACCCCGGCCCTCAGATAGTAGAGCCGACGCGAATTACGATTACCGCTTCTTCAGCAACAACGCCCGCACCGACACCCGCACCAACGCCCGCACCGACTCCCGCACCAACGCCCGCACCGACTCCCGCACCGACTCCCGCACCGACACCCGCACCGACACCCGCACCAACGCCCGCACCAACGCCCGCACCAACGCCCGCACCGACTCCCGCACCAACGCCCGCGCCGACACCCGCACCTCGTCGGGTAGTACCAACTCCTGCACCGACACCTGCACCGACACCTGCACCGACACCTGCACCGACACCCGCACCGACACCTGCACCGACACCCGCACCGACACCCGCACCAACACCCGCACCAACAGCCGCACCAACACCCGCACCAACTCCTGCACCGACGCCGGTATCAAATTCCCCAGCGCCGACAATTACCGAAACGCCCGCGCCAGTATCAAATTCCCCAGCGCCGACAATTACCGAAACGCCCGCGCCGGTCTTCAATTTGCCACCAGCGCCGACAATTACCGAAACGCCCGCGCCGATATCAAATTTGCCACCAGCACCGACAATTCCTCAAAATCCAGCACCAATATCCAATTTGC
>JAUBOG010000009.1:0-4067 GCA_036700105.1 Microcoleus occultus BM001215583 | reverse complement strand
TGCCACCAGCACCGACAATTCCTCAAAATCCAGCGGTATCAAATTTGCCACCAGCGCCGACAATTACTCAAAATCCAGCGGTATCAAATTTGCCACCAGCGCCGACAATTACGGAAACGCCCCCAGCGGTATCAAATTTGCCGATCGCCCCGCCAATTACGGAAACGCCCCCAGCGGTATCAAATTTGCCGATCGCCCCGACAATTACGGAAACGCCCCCAGCGGTATCAAATTTGCCGATCGCGCCGACAATTACTCAAAATCCAGGAGCGGTATCAAATTTGACAGCACCAACAATTACTCAAAATCCAACCCTAGCACCAGCAACAGTCCCGCCTCCGGCAGTTTCACCCAACCAGATATTTGTTGTGCCTCCTGTTGCACCGATCGATCTCGCACCGATACCAACACCGGAGCTCGCGATCGTCGGCCAGCAGCCGAGCGCAAATCCTTTATTTTCCCCCAGCTTGCAACAGCTTCAGCAGGTAGCTAATTCCTTGCAACAGCGCAATTCACCTGCCCCGTCCCCAAATCTTGACGCTTCCAAGTTGCCGCCCAACCTCAGCACCGCGATTTTTCCAGTAGAGGAGAGATTTACCAGCGAGTTTGTCGATTACCTAAATTTGCCATCAACAAATACGATCGCCACCCTAGAAGACGCCCAAAATACCCTTCGCACCGTCCAACAAGCCACAGGCATCAAACCAGCCCTGATCTATATCAGCTTTGTACCCAAAGGTTCTACAGTCGATCGGCCCTACAGCAGTTCGCCCATCTTGCGCGTAGAACCGCAAATTCAAGGCTCTGACGAAGTGGAACTGATGGTGATTTCCCCCGAAGGCGCGCCCTTCCGAGCACGCATCTCTGGAACCTCTCGCGCCCAGGTAATGGAAGCTGTTCGGAGATTTCGCAACGAACTGACTAACCCGGTAAAGCGCAATACTAAAAGTTATTTGCCCTTGGCCCAGCAGCTATACCAGTGGCTGGTAGCGCCGCTGGAAGCCGAACTGCAAGCCCAAGGCATTCAGAATTTATCTTTTATCTCCGATATGGGGTTGCGATCGATACCGATGGCCGCCCTGCACGACGGCAAAGGCTTTCTGGTAGAGCGTTACAGTGTCGGCTCGATGCCGAGTTTGAGTTTGACAGATACCAGCCCCGCCAATTTCAAAAATACCCAAGTTCTGGCAATGGGCGCATCGCAATTTCCAGATATGAATCCTTTACCTGCGGTGGAAGTCGAAGTATCGACAATCACCCCGCACAAGTGGCCCGGGAAGTCTTTTTTGAACGAAACTTTCACCCTGGCAAATTTAAAATCGCAGCGCCAGCAGCAGCCTTTTGGGATAATTCACTTGGCTACTCACGCCGAATTTCGATCGGGAGATCCCAGCCAATCCTTTGTTCAGTTGTGGGATACTAAATTGCGTTTGGATCGGTTGCGGCAAATGGGATGGCACAGCCCGCAAGTTGAAATGTTAGTTTTGAGCGCTTGCAGGACTGCTGTGGGCGATCGGGAAGCCGAACTGGGCTTTGGCGGCTTAGCCGTCCAAGCTGGGGTAAAATCGGCTCTGGCGACTCTCTGGTACGTCAGCGACGAGGGCAGTTTGGGATTGATGGCGGAGTTTTACGGGCAGTTGAGAACTGCTCCGATTAAAACAGAAGCTTTAAGGCAAGCGCAATTAGCGATGTTGCGCCGAGACGTGCGCATTGAAGGGGGGATGCTGCGCACTTCTGCTGGTAATGTGCCGCTACCCCCGGAATTGGCCTCGACGAAAACTCCTAATTTCTCTCATCCCTATTATTGGTCGGCTTTTAGAATGATTGGCAATCCTTGGTAGTACAAATCAGCCGATCGGTGTTGCGGGCGATCGGCTACAGCCAAATTGTACCGGAGTTCGGCGGGGCGATCGTCTTTGAGGGCTTCGCTAACGGGCGATCGAAGTGCATCCGTGTCATCCATATACCCAGAATTGCCACAAAAATTCAAAATCTCAAACCCAAAACTCCCGAACACCAGTACGATCGAGTAGTTAGCAAAAATAAGTAAAAACATTACCGGAGTAATTTTTATGGATCTGGTCGTACTCCAGAACTGGCTGGACAACATCTCCTTCGCCGTTTTGTTCTCAACAATGCTCGTTTACTGGGTTGGCGCCGCCTTCCCTGGCATTCCCTACTTGTCAGCTTTGGGAACCGCAGGAATGGCCGTCGCCAACCTCTCCATCGCCGCCTTACTCGGTTCTCGCTGGATAGAAGCCGGCTACTTCCCTCTCAGCAACCTTTACGAATCCCTATTTTTCCTAGTTTGGGGAATCACCGCCATCCACCTATTCGCGGAAAACATGAGCCGTTCCCGCTTGGTAGGAGTAGCCACATCCCCCGTAGCAATGGCAATATCCGCCTTTGCAGCCCTGACTCTGCCCGCAACCATGCAATCTGCAGAACCGCTAGTCCCCGCCCTCAAATCAAACTGGCTGATGATGCACGTTAGCGTCATGATGCTCAGTTACTCGACTTTAATGGTAGGAGCATTACTGGCGATCGCATTTTTAATCGTCACCCGCGGCCAAAAAATCGAACTCACTGGCAGTTCCTTCGGCACCAACGGCAACCGCAACGGCAACTACCGCCTCCAACGCGCTCAAAACCCCGAAGCTCAAATTTCAGAAACAGTCACCGACAGCGCATTAGCATTCAGCGAACCGTCTTTCAACTCCAACAATAACGGTTTGGCCACCACCGCAGTCCTCGAATTAGCAACAGTTCAAACCGCATCAACCGCCCAAACTCAAACCGCAGAACTTCTCTCGCCCCAGCGCTTGAATCTAGCATCCACTCTTGATAATATTAGCTATCGCATCATCGGTTTAGGATTTCCCTTACTGACGATTGGGATTATTGCCGGTGCGGTTTGGGCGAACGAAGCTTGGGGTTCGTACTGGAGTTGGGACCCGAAAGAAACTTGGGCGCTGATTACTTGGTTGGTATTTGCAGCCTACCTGCACGCCCGCATTACTCGCGGCTGGCAGGGAAGACGCCCGGCAATTTTAGCCGCCACAGGTTTTGTGGTAGTTTGGATTTGCTATCTAGGCGTTAATCTGTTAGGCAAAGGTTTGCATTCCTACGGTTGGTTTTTCTAATTTCTGAGGTCACCAAGCATAAATCAAAGTACGGGCGGGGGCGGGTTTATGAAATTGTAAATTACGGGCAATTATTCGCAGGTTTACCCTTCGGCTACGCTCAGGGCATCGCCCGCCCCTACAAAATTTAACATCATACAATACCGACGCAAACGGAAACGATATCACTCCTTCTTCCATCGGACTGAAATCCGTTACATCCGTGACATCCGTTACATAATCCGCTGCCGAACTTCCTTCTTCCTGACATCCGTGACATCCTGTACAGTGCTCGTTGCCGAACTTCCTTCATTAAAATCACAATTGATATGGACGACTCCCAAATATTTCTCAAAGAAGACGATGTTTTGTCAGCTCCTGGCAGCGCTTTGATGTATCAATGTACCTTCAAAGTCAGCGAATTCACAACTATTATGCAGTCAAGATTGGCAGAAGAAAAATTATTCTCAGACGGCATGGATTGCGAGGTGTTAAGTGCCGGGAAAGACTGGACAAAAGGCAAACTTAAAATGCGTCTGGAGTTCTACCCCGAACATGATTTTTCAGAACAAAAAGCCCTTCCCGCCGCCCTGGAAGAATCAGACACCGCGCAAAACTACGGCGAAGATAGCTCGCAGCCAACCGATACAGACGAGCAATTAAATCTGAGCGAATCAACAGAAACAAGCAATAATTTTCCGATTTCTAGGTATCCAGACAGCCACCCTCACAGTCTGGGAATGTGGAGTTAAGCTGCTACTTAGGAGAGTGAGGAAGGGAAATATTTTTGAGTTTTAAGTTGAGAGTTTTGAGTTGAGGATATGATGATTGCATCCTTCATTCTAATGACCGATCGCTAATGATATCAATTCCGGTTGCATCGGAATGATATAAAGGACACGGCAGTGCCGTGTCCCTACCACGATCGATTGTAGGGACACGGCA
>JAUBOG010000099.1:0-16569 GCA_036700105.1 Microcoleus occultus BM001215583 | reverse complement strand
CCCCTTAATAAGGGGGGACTAAGGGGGGTGAATTTGACGAGAGCAAGAGGTCTAAAGCACCAGGGCGACTGCGTTAACTGAAAATTATTGGCAAGTATTCTGCGGTGGGTGCGATCGCCCCGCAGTTTTTTTGTCCCCAAATTACCGCCCCGTATCAAATTCGGGCTGCGAACGCTGCTTGTAAACCCAGATACACAGCCTGTCGCAACAAAACTTAATATTAAATTCTTGACAATTTATCTAGGTTGCATGGTAGCTTATTGAATATTAATTGCAATAACTGCCGGAAGTTAACAGTACCTGGAGGTCAATCACCGTGACAGCAACAGCAGCAATGGTGTCCTTATTTGCCGATCGCCCCTGCGACACACAACCCCCGTACAGCCAAAAACTGATGAGTTTGGGCACAAATTCCGAAATACCCGACCTCGATCATTCTCAAGATGTGACTATAACCGTCTTAGAAGGGCTGGGAAATCTCGCTGTGGGCGATCGGACAGTTACTTTACAACCGGGAGTATTTGTGTTTGTACCCGCTGGCATTCCGCGCACCCTAAAAGTAGAAACCACGCTGAATCTTTTACTGATTAACTGCGAAGCAGACCCCGAGATGAGCGAGTCAGCTTGGTTAATGAATTTTCAACTATAAGCGGATGAAAAAACAGTGTCCTTGCTGTCTTGATTCCTTGATTTCTCAGGTGCGCCACAATCGCGTCTACTGTTTTTGTCTCAATTGCAGGCAGGAAATGCCAAATCCTGACGCAAAAAAAATAAATCTTAAACCCTGTCAACTTTTACCTTCGGAGTAACAATGTCGAAATCTATTGGTCTTTTTTACGGAACCACAACTGGTAAAACTGAGTCTGTCGCTGACATGATTCGGGATGAATTTGGCGGTAGCACCGTGACTTTGCACGACATCGGCAGCGCAGACAGCGATGATTTTGCGGAATACGAATGTTTGATTATCGCTTGCCCTACCTGGAACATCGGCGAACTGCAAAGCGACTGGGAAGGATTTTTACCAGAGCTCGAAAATATTGATTTTAGCGGCAAGAAAGTAGCTTATTTGGGAACTGGCGACCAAGAAGGCTACCCGGATAATTTTATGGATGCAATGGGGATTTTGGCAGAGAAAATCACGGAACAGGGCGGCGAAACAGTCGGCTATTGGCCGGTAGACGGCTATGATTTTAATGAATCTAAAGCCGTGGTTAATGGTAAATTTTTGGGTTTGGCGATCGATGAAGACAACCAATCTGAGATGACGGAATCGCGGGTTAAATCTTGGGTATCTCAACTCAAGAAAGAATTTAGCTTGTAGACTGCTAGTAGTAGCGGTAAGGTGCGCATTGCGCACCCTACTGGGAACCAGTTAAAATTATTAATAGTTCAATTTCCAACTTAAAATAGATGAGATTTACTTCAGATGATGTGCTGTGGCTGAGTGCCAGTCCGACTTTGCAATTATTCGATCGCTCTCTGCTTCACTACTTAAATCAGTCAGTACCAATCCAAATATGGGAATACGAACAAACGGAAGACGAAGGTTGTTCTTTAGATGTCGCTGTTGAGCTACTGCATCACTATTTAAAATTTCGCGATCGCCCAATTCATCTAATCGGTCACAGTACGAGCGGATTAATTGGTTTAATGTATGCGCGGCGCTATCCTCACAAAGTAAGCTCTTTGGGACTCTTAGCTGTCGGCTTGCCATCTGCTATTAATTGGCAAGCTCATTATTATACGCATCTTTCGGCTTGTTCCTGGAGCCGCGAACAAGTTTTGACTCAAATGGTTGGCGATATGTTGGGAGAACAAAATCAGTATATTAGTGAAAGATTTGTATCGTACTTTGAAGAGGATTTAGCATTTTCCCCCTCTCCTCATTCGTTATTTAGCACCACAAATGTATCCGATGAGAGTGTCGAAGTACCTTTGCTGTTATGCAGTAGCAAGACAGACTTTGTGGTATCTCCGATTCTGATGCGCCGCTGGCTGAAGTTGCTGAAAAAAGGCGATCGGCTTTGGGAATGCAAAGACGGCAGACATTTTTTCCATCACTTCTATCCAGAACAAGTTGGGGAAGAAATACTAAACTTTTGGCTGTCTCTACACAGCCACCAACCGATTTTAGATTTGAAGTTCTAGATTGTCGATCGCTACTATTGATAATAATTAGTATTTTTTGGGGATACTTAAAGTAATCTATTTGGCCGGGGGCGAAAGTCGATCGCGGCTTTCTATCCTTGTCGAGCGAGCATTACAGGTACTAGCAATTCCCGGCAAGCACAATTCACGGTTAATGTACTATCATAAATTAATGACTTTAATTTGCAATAATCAATAGTGGAAAGTATCAAATCCGGGACAGAGGGCAAAAACAGTCCAGCCAAGAGCCCGCCGTACTTTAGAGTACCGCTGAGCCTCAAAATTATCGTACCGTTTTTAGGTGTATCCGTCACTCTACTGTTGTTAGTGATACACACAGTCAAAATCGGATTTGCCAACACTCTCGAAAAAGGAATGGAGAATCAAGTTGAAAACCAAACAGCTTTAGCCGTGCGAGACTTCAAAAGCCGATCGAGGCAATTGACAATGCAAGCCAAACTGCTATCAGAAGAACCCGAAGTTATTCGCGCTATAGAAAAGAAAGACACAGACATCTTGCGTCAAGACATATTATCTTTACAAACTACTTTCAAACTAGACTTAATCGAAGTGGTAAACGCGCAAGGCGACACAGTAGCAGAATTGCGAGAACAGTGGCTGACAGATAAAATATTAATCAATCGCGCAGCAATAAATGCAGCACTTAAAGGCTTAGAAAAATCAAATTTCGTCAGCATTGACGGCCTCCCGCAAGCACTGCTAGTCGGATTTGCACCCATTATACGCAATAATACTATAATTGGCGCCGTACTGATCGGCTATCTAGTAACAGACGAACAATTGCAGCAAATCAGCATTGATACTAACAGTCTGAACTACTTTGCCATCTTCAAGTCAGGAAAATTAATTGCTACTAATTTTCCCGAAATTCGCTCTAAATCTTGGCAATCACCTGCACAGCAGACATCGAATACTAAAATCGATATTGAGCGCCAGTCTTACATGATGAAAATAGCAGATATATCGGAAATCGGCGACAGCGTAACCCTAGCCGTCTTCAATCCAATGGCGACAGTGCAGCAAACGCAATTAACGTTATCTCAAAGACTCGATGGTTTTTTTTGGGGAGGAGTAATCTTAGCCACTATTGTTGGTGCTGCGGTTAGCAGAATCATCGCAAAACCAATTCTCGACTTGACTCAAAACGTGAATTGGATGGCAAACAATGAATACTTTTCTGAAAAAGTACCCATACCCTCCGGTAATGAAATAGGTCAACTTGCTGAAGCTTTCAACTTTATGATAGAACAAGTAGAAAAGCGCGATATTAAACTAAACGAGCAGTTGCACCACCTGCAGCAAGCACTTCACGACTTAAAAAACGCTCAATCCCAACTAATTCAAGCCGAAAAAATGTCCAGTTTGGGCATGATGATGGCCGGCATTGCTCACGAAATTAACAACCCAGTCAACTTTATTTATGGAAACCTCTGTCACGCCAACCAATACACCCAAGATTTGCTCAGACTTATAGAAATTTACCAGCAGGAATATCCGAATGCAAGCGCCCCGGTTCAAGACTGCATAGAAGAAATTGAACTCGAATTTTTATCCGAAGATTTGTCAAAATTGCTATCTTCTATGAAAATGGGAACCGAACGAATTCAGCAAATTGTTTTGTCGCTGCGAAACTTCTCCCGGCTGGATGAAGCGGAAATTAAACCAGTCGATATCCATGAAGGAATCGACAGCACGCTGTTAATTTTAAACAGCAAAATCAAAAGTGGGATTGCAGTAATTAAAAATTACGGAAGATTGCCCTTAGTAGAGTGCTATCCATCGCAATTAAACCAGGTATTTATGAATATCACAGCCAATGCGGCCGATGCACTGATGAGCAATCCAAATCTGCGAAAAAAACAAATTGAAATTTCCACAGAAAGAGTAGGAACAAATCAAGTAGTGGTGAGAATTCGAGATAACGGCACGGGAATCAATCCTGATGTTATTAACAGGCTATTCGACCCATTTTTTACTACTAAACCTGTAGGTAAAGGGACTGGTTTAGGGCTGTCGATTTCTTACCAAATTATCGAGAAGCATCTGGGAAAAATAGAAGTAAATTCTGAAATCGGTAAAGGAGCTGAGTTTGCTATTTATTTGCCGATTAAATCCCCCATCAGAGACGCTGCTTGTCTGTGCCAGAGTTAATACGGCTTTAAGCTGTTCGGCATTTAAACCACTTTCCTAGCCTTGTAGGGTGCGTCAGGAGTGAATACACAGGACTTGGGAAACGCTTAGGGACTGACGCACCCTACTATCGTCTTTTAAATGCCGAACAGCTTAATATAGCAATCCTAAATGATTCAGATAAATTTGTAGGTAGCGCCCCTGTGCCTACCCCTATCTATCGGGGCAACCACGGGGTCAAGAGCCCCTAAAATAATTACACAAATGATTTAGGATTGCTATATAACCGCGGAATGTTCTTAATGGCAAGTTGCAGAAACCGGATATTTTTCTAACATCGACTCGCCTGGATTTAGCCATACATAAATCTCGGTGGCATCATCGGCGCAACTGCCACATCCCCCACACTTCTTCGCTGCTGTCATTTTACTAATTCGCCCTTTCCGAATTAAACGATTTAGCATTTCCCGCAAAGCATCACCATCCATGCGGAAGTGAAGTTTTAGATCCGCGATAGAGGCTCTTTTGTTGTCAGCAATAAATTTCTGAATGTCGCTTAAAATCATGGTTTTTCTCCTGTGTTTGATTTTTCAACGAAGTTAACAGTCAACAGTTAACCGTTAACAGTCAACTAACTACTGATTGCTTCCCGCCGCTTTGCTCGTTTTCCACCAGCTAGTTTTAGTGCCGCCAGAGTCAAGCCCATAGCTAGGATTAGTTTGACAATCGAAATCAAAGATGAGTTGGGATCTTCTGCGTATGTCGCCACTTGATAATAGAAAACCGCAACCCAGTAACCTACGCCAGTAGTCCATAGGCCTGCGAATACAGTCCATCCTAAGTTAGTTTCGCGGTAAAGTGCGGCCGTGGCAGAAACGCAGGGAAAGTACAGTAATACAAACAGCAAGTAGGCGAAAGCTGCGGCATTAGAACCGAACCGCTGAGACATTTGTCCGTAGGTATTATCAGAAATACCTTGATCTTCTGCTGCTGCTTTTTGATCTGTAATATTGGCAGAACTTAAGCCGAGAGGATCGAAAAGTTGACCGGGAAGTTTTGTGAGATTCTCTGGTATGCTGGAGAATGCTTTGCCGATGTTTCCCCAGAAGCTAAATTCTTCTTCTTTTTCCGGTTCTCCACTTGCTGCTTTTTGTTCGTCTGCTAGTTGAGTGTATAAGGAATCTAAGGTTCCAACCATGACTTCTTTGGCAAATACTCCTGTTAGCAAACCGACGGTAGCTGGCCAATTTTCTTGGGTGATTCCCATCGGTGTAAATACAGGTGTTGCTGTGCGGCCGACGGCGCTAAGAATAGAGTCTTTGCTGTTGTCTTTGCCGAAGGAACCATCGGTGCCGACTGAACTCATGGTTCCTAGTATAACCACCATGATGACGATCGCAATTCCGGCCTTTGTGATAAAAGCTTTCAGTCTGTCCCAAGTCCGCAGCAGCACTCCTTTGAGCTTGGGAATGTGGTACGGTGGCAGTTCCATCACAAAAGGCGCGGCTTCTCCTTGGAGGATGGTATTTTTGAGAATTAATCCAGTGAGAACAGCGACTAGAATTCCGATTAGGTAAAGTCCCAATACTATGTTTTGACCGCCGACTTGAAAGAATGCGCCGCAAAATAAGGCGTAAACTGCCAATCTGGCGCTACAAGACATGAATGGATTCATCATAATCGTCATTGTGCGATCGCGCTTATTTTCCAAAGTCCGCGTCGCCATAATTCCGGGGATGTTGCAGCCAAAACCTACCATCATCGGCACAAAGGATTTACCGGGAAGTCCCACAAATCGCATTAATCTGTCCATCACGAAGGCAGCCCGCGCCATGTAGCCGGAGTCTTCTAAAACAGACAAACACAAGAACATCATCCCGATTTGCGGAATAAATGTAGCTGTGGTTTGAATACCACCGCCAGCACCTTTTGCTAGCAGTCCGATCAACCATCCGGGGGCGCTGATACTTTCTAAAACTTCAGCAAAACCATCTACAAAAATTGTTCCCATTGCAATGTCGAAAAAGTCGATAAACACTGCACCGACGTTAATCGAAATCGTAAACATTAAGTACATTACCGCTAAGAATACGGGAATGCCTGCGAAGCGGTTGAGAACAATTTGGTCGATTTTATCAGAAGTGCTGGTTTTGATTTCCCTAGAACATTCTGCCACGCCTTGGGTTAAGTTGCGGATGAAGGTATAGCGACTGTCGGCGATGATAATATCGAGGTCATCATCGAGGGTTTCGCGGACTCGGCGGCGGTGGGGAACGACGATTTTTTCTAGTTCTGTATTGGCGAGTTCCGGTGCGACTTCATCCTGGTATTCTAATAGTTTCAGGGCTGTCCAGCGGGCATCGACGTTGCGATTTGGGCTGTGTTTTTCGATGTGCGGGATTAGTTGGGCGATCGCATCTTCGATCGCAGCCGGATAAGCGACATAGGCAGATGGTACGATCGGCTCAGCCAGCGCCCGGCTAATCGCATCCCGCAATAGAGGCACTCCGTCATTAGAAGCAGCACTCATCGGGACTACCGTACAGCCGAGGCGTTCTGCAAGTTTGCTAACATTAATTTTGAAATCCCGTTCCTTGGTAACATCCATCATGTTCAGCGCCAAAATAGTCGGCACGCGCATCTCCAAAATTTGGGTAGTGAGATACAAATTGCGCTCTAAGTTAGAAGCATCTACAATATTAATAATTACGTCAGCTTCGCCAGATAGCAAATAATCTCGCGCCACCAATTCATCTAATCCCGTGTCTCCATCTTCCGCATCAAGGGAATAAACTCCCGGCAAGTCAACAATCGCAATCGCTAAACCATCATGAGTGTATTTTCCCTCTTTACGTTCGACAGTTACTCCCGGCCAATTACCTACTCGTTGGTTAGCACCAGTCAGAGCATTAAATAAAGTAGTTTTGCCACAGTTCGGATTACCTACCAATCCAATAATTTGCTTGTTCATTATTTCACTTCTTCTACAAACAGAGTTTTAGCTTCATCTTTGCGTAAACTGAGTTTGAAACCCCGCACGAGGATTTCGATGGGATCTCCCAAAGGTGCGTAGCGGGCGATAGTAAATTCAGTTCCCGGTGTCAGCCCCATTGCTAACAATTTGCCTTTATAACCTCTGGCTGTTTTCTCATAACCAACGACGCGGCCGATTGCACCGACAGCCAAATCCCCTAGTTGTTTTTTCTGGTTCATCTGTTGTTTGAATACGGTCTAAATTTGAACAAATTAAATTCCTGAATCTAGCAACCCTTTCAAAATGTGCGAACATCTCTTTTTTCTCTTCCTCTGCGCCCTCTGCGCCCTCTGCGGTAAAAAAAAGAAAATCTTTTTCACAAATAGAATAAGATTACTCTAGATGCAATTTGTTTAGGACAATTCTGAATTACTGCACAGAATTTTCTGTGCCATACCAGCGCCCAAACCAATCCGGTTGTCGCCAATTCCCACAATTACAGAACCGCCACAAGTGCTGATGATTTGAACTTCGGTGCCGGGGACTAATCCCATACCGATCAGACGGCGCACCGTGCCTTCTGAACCTTTGAGTTTGACAATCCGCAATTTCTCGCCGACGCTGGCTATGAAGAGCCCGAATGATTTACCTTGGCCCGCAGCAGGCTGAGTTTCTGTGCTGCTGTCTTCGGTTTCAGAGATTTCTGGCGTCTCGCCGTAAAAGGTGAAACCCTGGAACTGTCTGGGGTTTGACTGTTGCTTCTCTTGGCTGTATTCTTGGTTTTGTTTCATAACCTTTCTCACGAGCGATCGATTTTAGCAGCAAGTTGTTGAGCTTACCCGCAGCAGCAAATTAAGATTATTTCTCAATACGATCGGCGTACTAACGCCAGCATCGCCAAAGTCGGCGTTTTAGCTTGGTTGTTTCCGGGGGATATTTCGGACTCAGGTATTCACCGCACTCGGAAAATCAAGAGGACTAACGTCAAAAAAACCCGGTTTTTCCCAAAAATAGTTGCTTTTTTCGAGAAATGCGGACGCAGGACTGGGTTTTTGACACAGGAAGAGGAGTGCGTCAGTTCCGATGGCTGATTTTTTGGCGAATCTCGGAGTTTAAATCTTTCCCAGGCTAGATGCTAATTGACTTTTGAACTGGATAGCGGTCATACTTACTACTTTTGGGAATCTTATCTTAAATCAGAATTGTTAGCAACAATTCTCAAATAGCTTAATTTTTATTTAACAAACTCAGCATTTTAAATATCGATCGAATTTTAATGTCCGATCGCCGATCGCCCTAAAATAGCGATCGAGCACATATGCTTAACCCGCTCGCGCCCGTACCGATCAACAACTTATCGAAAATGATGCCAGCCAGTTTTCTGCCAAAATCGATCGCCCAATTAACAGAATCCACATCAATAGCTTTAGCCCAAAGCATTCAACAACAAGCAATTACAACGAGTCTCAGCCAGCAGCCAATTGCCACAACCTACGTGCGTCAAGGCAGCGGAAACACGCCTATTTTGTTAGTTCACGGCTTCGACAGTTCCGTATTTGAATTCCGCCGCCTGTTGCCGCTGCTTGCCGCAAAAAATGAAACTTGGGCGGTGGATTTATTGGGTTTTGGCTTTACAGAAAGAGTGCCCGGTTTGCCATTCAGTCAAAAAGCGATTGGAAGTCACCTTTACTACTTTTGGAAAACGCTAATTTCGCAGCCTGTAATCTTAGTCGGCGCATCGATGGGAGGTGCAGCAGCCATTGATTTCACTCTGGCTTATCCCGAAGCCGTAAAAAAATTAGTGTTAATAGACAGTGCGGGTTTTGCCATCACTTCTAATAAAGGTAAATTTTTAATTCCGCCTTTAGGATATTTGGCAACTTCCTTTTTGCGAAACCCTAAAATTCGCCAAAAAATTAGCGTCAATGCTTATTTCGATCGAACTTTGGCTTCTGTCGATGCACAAACTTGCGCTGCTTTGCACCTGGAAATGCCCAACTGGAATCAAGCTTTAATTTCCTTTACCAAAAGCGGCGGTTACGGAGGTTTTGGGGGAAATTTATCGCAGATTCAGCAGCAAACGCTGATTTTGTGGGGGAAACAAGATCGAATTTTGGGGACGGCGGATGCGGCGAAGTTTGAAAGTGCGATCGCCAATTCCCAACTAATTTGGATACCGGACTGCGGGCACGTTCCCCACTTGGAAAAACCGCAGATTACGGCTCAACATATTTTAGATTTCACAGCTAAAACATAGTGTTTCCAGTCTGTAGGGGCTGGTTTTACCTACAATAATTGCCTCAAATAAACCGTTTCGCAAACCCGCTCCAAAACCAGTCAATTACCTACATTTTGATTTTTGGCGGGTGAGGGCGGGTTTTGGAGGTGTTTGGTTGGACGCAGAAATTGTTGGTAAAACCAGCCCCTACAAATCCGTATTTTGGAATTTTATGAAATCGAAAATCTGCAAATATACAGGTTTCAAACAGCAGGCAAATACTTTTGTACGATCGTCCATCCTGTCAGCAACACGATCGCAAATCCCGCAAACAAGGCGACATTAGCGCTAATGTGGAGCGGACGCGCCCAAGGATGTTTAGGGCCAATTTGCAGCCCGCTTCCCACAGAAACCAATACCAAAGCAACCACAGCTAACCCCGCCGGTAAATGAACCGAGTGGCCCAATTTGCCGTACTCTCCCAGGGTTCCAACTACGCCAATTAAGAGCAGTAAAATTACCAAAGTCGCCATCCCGGCACCAGTAGCCAAATGAAATGGACGCAGCCATTTTGGTCGCGGTTGTTTCGTACTGCGGGCGGCAAACATCCAAGTTCCAGTAACGGCCAGCAACAGGTAAGCTAACAGGGAAATACCCATTGACCAAGCCGCTATTTTCCACAGCCACAAAAAAGAAGGCAGATTCATCGGTTGCATCCCTAATTAAGGGATTTCCAAAAAAGGTTTCATTCCGATTTTACCCGGAATTGAAAGCAAAAATGAATAATTTTGGGAGCAAGTGCGATCGGGCTATTCACAGCTTGCATCCGTCTTAAGCTGTTGCACATTTAAACTGTGAACTAAAATTCGATTTAATTCTTGTGGGGCGGGATCTCGCAGCCCGCACAAAAAATACGATTTAGATGCAGAAAAGCTTACCTGGAAGTCAAACGCCAGATATCATACTCAACTTAATTTCTCTTATAATTTTGTAGCTCCCGTTTTTAGGAACCGCCTTCCCATTCTAGCTTCGTGTTTTTGCTGTCAAGAAAAGGCATTTTATAAAACCCTAATTTTTGTTCTAAAATTAATCGAAAAAAAGGCAGACCTTCGATCAAATATCTTTTCCACAACCTTCTCGGTTCGCTTAACAGCCGATACAGCCATTCTATGCCAACTTCGCTCATCCATTTGGGAGATCTTGCTTTGCAACCCGCTTCAAAATCAATGGTTGCACCTACGGCTAAGAAAATTTTGACGTGTGTTAATTTGCTGTGATATTTAACCAGCCATTTCTCTTGCTTGGGCGCTCCCACTCCGATCGCCAGAACTGTAGCTCCAGATATATTGATCGCCTCAATTATTGTTTCGCACTCTTCCTCATTATTTTCAAATCCAAAAGAAGGAGAATGTGCTTCAACCACTATTTCTCTACCAATCTTTTCGTTAATTTTTTCCTGGGCTTGCTTAGCAATACCTTCCGCAGCTCCCAGCAAAAATATTTTAATGCTCTCGTTATTTTTATGATATGTATAAAATGCCGGAAACAAGTCTGAACCAGAAATTTTTTCTTTGAGAGGAGTCCCTAAAAACTTTGAGGCATACATCAATATTTGGCTGTCGCAGACCCGATAACTAGATTTATTGTAAGCTTCATAGAAGTCGCGGTCATACTGCAACTTAATCAAGTGGTCTACATTGGGGGTAAATACGACTCCGCCTCCGCAGTCTAGTTTTTCAAACAACTCTGTTATTGACAAGTTATCTATGGAGACATTCAATAAATTAACTGTTTTCATTTGTTATTCCCTTCCAGCTTTTATCTTAAACTACAACTCAAACTTTCACCCACACTTCAGCCTTGTGTTTTCACTGTGTGGGCGGGGGCGTGAATATACTTTCTTAAGTATATCCCCGTAGACCATAACTGTCTAGCCAGGTTTTTTAAAGATTGTGTAAAGAATCAGTTTTTTTGAAGAACAAAGTGTATGAAGCCAAGTTATTTTTACAAATCGCAACATAGTTTTAATCAAAACACAATTTGCTGCTAATAGTTGAAGAATTGTATATTAATGAATGTAAAAAAAACTGACTAATCTTGAGCAATTCAGAAAGATAGTGCAACGCCTGAAACTTGATTTGAGCTCGATTCCGGTTGCACTCGTACATGACTGTTAGCGGTGAGTCGAAAAACTTACCGGTTGCGCTGATGCTTTGGCGGCCGCTCGAAGCAGACTTTACGCTTGATGGTGACGCGGGGATGCGAGCTGATGCAAAGGTGCGTGCTAAATTTTTGAGTTTTTGTATCCAGCGAATGCAGTATAGTTGAAAGCTGTGAGCGTCGAAGGATCTCGCCTGACTGAAAATTATCCAGATTTTTGGTGCACCAGTGACCTTTTTCTTGGCCGCGAACTGGTTTTCTTGGTCTTAAGACTTTCTGGAGCTTTTAAGGCCAAACCCGATATTCCCCCAGCAATGAACGCAAAAATCGGGTTAGTCATAGCGTTCAAAACACAGTCAAACACGTACATAGTTAAGGCTACTCCGAGTGCGGCTGCGGGCGCTACTTTGGGGTGAGACCAGGTTCTGGCTGGATACTTCATGCAAAATACGACAACAGGAAGTAACAATGAAGAAAATAAACTAATTAAACCGACAGAACCATAGATACCAAATGCAATAATCCACAAGCTGTCAGTAATCGAGATATCTTGGCCGTACTCGTTGTAGACTCGGTTTCCGCCCCCATCCCCCCAGCCAAAAAGAAATCTTTGCCGCGCTTTTTCTCCCAATATCTCTTCATTGTCAAATCTAAACTGCAGAGAGCCGGCTCGTTCTTCGCCAAATATTTGAGTGATGAAGTCAAGCACATCTTTGCTCGAAAATTGACCTGATGCAGCTACGTACAGATAAAATACTATATATCCAATTATCAATAGTAGGGGCAAAGAGGTGCGAAACCACTTGGCACTGAATAATACGATCAGCGCGATTCCAAATAAACTGTAGGCGCCAGTAGAGCGGCACAGGAAAAAAGCGATAGTTAATATAATTGCTAGAGTCTTGATGTTGCGGCCCATAAACTTTTTGATCGTCCCAGTTTGCCACAGCCAAATTGCGATTAAGGCGGCGGTCATCATCCATATGCCCACCATCAAACCGTGCTGCATAAATACTACCGGTCTCCACCCCCCCATACGCCTTGCTTGACCCCAGTCGTCAAAGGCATTGACGCCGTAAACCATTTGGTGCAAAATTGGGCCTCTAACCCCTTCAACTAAAGTAAAAGGAATGTAGGCTAACCCGCCTGCAAAAAGCCCGATCGCCAATTGTCGCAGCCCGTCTAAATTACCCAGATATAAGCGTCCTAAAAAATAAGGAACACCCCAACTAATGATTTGACTGAAAGTCGGAGAAATCGGGCTGCCGCCGTTACTAACTTGTGAAATAATTGGACACAAACACCAAATTATCATTGGCACGTCCAGCCAACCGGGCTTAAAAGTGGTGATGCGCGCTGTATCGTAAAAAATAGTAGCCAGCAAAATGCCGTAGCAAGCTGCCGATATTTTGGTATACGGCGGTAACAGGGGGATGGGATACTCCGCTTGCGGCAAAAACAGCCACGCTCCAACAAAACTGATAATTACCGCCCGCTGACTCGGAAACTTCACAAACAGGTAAAAAACGATCGGAATCAAGCCGAACATAGCAACTGGGATTAATGCAACCATAGGTCTTTTTTGGCAGTAAAATTGTAGAAAGACAACTCAATTTGCCCGATCGACATTCTCGCTTAAACGATCGCCCACCCCGATCTGTCAAATCAACCCGAATTTTACCCCTTGCCCGTTAATTCTCGCTGGCGTTCTACAGCAGCGTACAGTGCAGCCTCGAAGAGAGCGGTTGCATCCTCCCAGGTATAATCGATCACTGTCTTCAAAGCAGTTTCAGACATTGCCCGCCATTCGGCATCAGACAACTGACATATCTGCTCGATCGCTCGTGCCATATCCTCTGGGTCTTCAGGCTTGACAAGTATGCCGCCCCCGCCAGCCAGGAGTTCCGGAGCCGCACCCGCAGGAGTGCCGATGACTGGAGTGCCGCAAGCCATAGCTTCGATAATTGGCAAGCCGAAGCCTTCGGAGCGGCTGGCAAACAGCCAAGCGTCGCATCTGCTGTAGGATTCTCTGAGTTGGTCTTGACTTGGTGACATTATATACTCAGTACCCTCCGGCAGGGGCAAAGAGGGAGGAGGAGTGTGGCCGGAACCAAAGGCAACTAAATGAAGGTTGGGAATTTTTTTAGCAGCTATAGAGAAAGCTTCCAGGGCAATATCGCAGCCTTTCCAAGGAGTTGTAGAGTAGTACAATCCGACAGTGGGAACTGACTGCTTGCCTTGTGGCTGCTTCGATCGCGACTGGGCGTCGTAAAACTGTTTGGTGTCTACGGTGGGAGGGACGAGAGATACAGACAAATCGCCGTATTCATTCCGAGCGATGTCTGCCAGCCACTGAGCCACAGCAATTTTGTGCATTGGCAGCCGCCAAGTTGCCTCTACTCGACCTTTTGGTATGTAGTCAAAGGCCTCGTAGTGCTGGAGAAAATATACTTTCGCTCCTTTGCTGTTCGAGAGTTTTGCCACCGACTCGGCAGTTTCCCACCAAGTAGCCATGATAATATCGGCATCAGGTACGTCACGGTCGGTAATTGGACGGTTAGTTTCCAGAACTCGGCGTTCGACATCCACTTTGTCAAAGTGAGACGCTTCTTTCTCTGGAGCGGGTTCCCAACCCCTACCCCTCAGCAGCGATCCCAATTGTTGGATCAAAGTGGGTTGTCGCTCTGGTGTAGAGACGATAAGTATTTTGTGTCCTCGCTTTTGGAGAAGTTCTGTGTAGATAGATAACACCCTCATGCCACCTGAAAGACTAAGGGAGGGAAGGACAAAAGTAATTTTCATGAATGGATGCTGAAGATTAACACTGGTTGATCAAACTTCTCCCTAACAGGAAGTTCGCACTTGCGAGCCTCTTTTTGAGTTTTGTGCAGGCTGCGAAATTCTACGCTTTGGCGATCGTAACTTGATAGTCGAGCCAAACTTACTTTCTCGTCAGGGACTTTTCCAAATTATAAATCGGGAGACGTTTGAGCGCTAGACAAGTGTAACTTGTGACGGCCCTAGCCTTAAAACCTTCGCTGCACTAGAATTCAGATTTTTGCCTGCGCTAACTTTAAACCAGTATTCGCTCTGCTTGCGGTCAGGATTCGTGTCGAGACTGCTTGGTATAAAACAGGACACGGGCGATGTTATTTTGGGCCGAAGCACCCCGCCAAACGAGATTGAGTTCATGCTGAGCATCCCGCGCTTCTTGACAAGGGTAGCGCAGAATTTCAAATTGCTGCGGTTAGCATTCAACCTCAACTTTTTTTTCGTTCGCTTGTTGAACCCCCCCATAGTAGGGAGAAAAGGAAACTACGTTAACGTCCCGCAGTTTAGATTTGTCTACAGCAACTTTCAATCCCGCTTCAAAATAATCCGTGGCATTTTCCCAAGTATAATTGATTACCTTGGCATAGGCGGCTTCAGACATGGCTTGCCACTCCACATTGCGCAACTGACAGATATACTCTATGGCTTTTGCCATTTCTTCGGGATCTTCTGGTCTTACAAGTATGCCGGTACCGCCGCTCAAAAGTTCAGGAGCAGCGCCTGCTGGGGTACTGATGACGGGAGTGCGGCACGCCATCGCTTCGATAATTGGCAAGCCGAAGCCTTCAGAGCGGCTCGCCAGCAGCCACGCATCGCATTTGCTGTAATAGTCTTTGATTTTGTCTTGGTCGGGTTGAATTACATACTCGGCATTCTCCGGTAGGGGCAATTCCGGGGAGGGCGCATCTGAACCGAAGGCAACCAGGCGCAGGTTAGGGATATTTGCAGCAGCTAGGGAAAAAGCTTTGAGGGCAATGTCGGTTCCTTTCCAGTGGATTGTAGAGTACATGATTCCCACTGTCGGAACCGATTGTTTGTGGCGAGGACAGGCGTAAAATTGCTTGGTGTCCACACTCGGAGGGGCTAAGGAAACTTGGCGATCGCCGTATTTAGTCCTCGCTAGGTCAACTAACCACTGAGAGATGGTAATTTTGTGCAGCGGCAGCATCCAGGTTGCTTCGACTCTACCTTGAGGTAGATAGTCAAAAATTTCGTGGTGCTGGAGAAAATAAGCTTTTGCTCCTTTGCTGGGAGATAGTTTTGCTACCCACTCGGCGGTTTCCCACCAAGTGGCAACTACTACGTCAGCGTCGGGTACATCTTTGTCTTCTACTGGGCGGTAGCGCTCGGTAACTTTGTTTTCTACACCTAAGTTCTCGAAAAATGAGGGTTCATTTTCAGGTGTGGAAATCCAACCCCGTCCCCGCAGCAGCGACTTGACTTGCTGGCGCATACTCGGTTGAGAGTGGGGTACAGAGATGACGAACACTTCGTGCCCTCGCTTTCTCAAACGTTCTGCGAAAATAGATACTACTCGTATTCCACCAGTCAGACACAGAGTAGGAAGAACAAACGTGATTTTCATTTTTAAGTCCCGCTGAAGATTCCGACTCGCTTACGGCCCTGGGACGAGCGCGCTTTGTTAGAGACAGACAGGAAAGAGGGGCGGGTGAATATAAATTACCGCTTTCCTGGTGTGTACATAGAATCCAACCTAGCTACTGTTCGCAACACCCCAATACCAATCTGCAACAACTTCACTGATTGAATTGATAATAACGATTGATGCGAGTGCAAAACAGTTCCTCTAGAGAGAATTTTCGCTCGGGGCGAAAGTTCCTCCTGAAGATAGATACCCGCTCAAACAGCAGCTTTTCCGGGAAAACACCAAGCTAAACAACACTTCCTGTCTAACATAACAGCATTTATGTATCCAACAGACAGAAATGTACGGAAAACCGAAAATGCCCAACCTTAGCTGCGGGAAGCTAAAGGTAGCACGGGTAACAATATTCACTAGATGGACGATGGGTGCATCTCTATTTTGCAAGGGCGAAGCATTTCGGCCGACAATTTATTAGTG
>JAUBOG010000098.1:0-16737 GCA_036700105.1 Microcoleus occultus BM001215583 | reverse complement strand
ATCGGCTCCAAGCGCCGATCGCACTTCTGATGAGTACAGTCTTATTTTTGAGTCAGGTACGGTACTAATTCCGGAATTTCACCCGCGCGTACCCACTCAGCTTGTCCCTGTCGCACTTTGGTTCGGGCTGTAATTTCCTGAATCTCCCACAACTGCAATTTAGTATATGGCCCCTTGGCTTCACCGCTGCGAAACACATACCATTCAGCAGTTTCAGGAGTTGGGCGCGCCGCTCGCCTTACAGGCTTCATCCGATTTATTCCGCTTGCGGCTTTGAGCTGATTTAGCTCTTGTTCTACCGGATTCGGAGGCGGCGAGTTAGAATTGGGCGATCGCTTTTTCTTACCTTCGGGCTTACCGGTGGCAATTTCCACTTCGCTGCGCCACCCCCAGAAATACCAAGGCGCCATCCAAGCTAGCAAAGCAACCAATCCCAAAATCTCTGCTTGCGTTTGCGTCCACTTGGACGAATCTCCAAACAGCAAAAAACTGATGTAAGCGAGAATCAGCGATATAGCGTTTATATAAATCAGGTTAGTAGCGTCATTCGCTGCTAAATGCCAACTAATTCCGTGTCGGACAAAAGATTGGCCGGTTGCTGTTTTGTTGTGCTTCCAGGCTTTTCTTTCTTGCAGCAGGCTGTAACCGGGAGATTCGGCGGGCCACCGCGTCGCGGCCCAATTAACTAAGTGCGCCGACCAATATTGCAATGCTGCATATCCGACTATTCCGCTCAGAAATACGCACACAACTAATAAAAAAGTTGTCAGCGGCAGTAGCTGTTTCGGTACCATTTCGGCCGTCGCCAAAGTTAGCAGCAAAAACGGGGTTCCTGTGATTACTGGAACTAACAAAATTTCGGCTGTTTTGAGCAGGTTGACAGCAAAAACCCCTAGAGGTTTAAGTATAATTTTGAGCAGCGTTCCAAAGCGGAAATAATACAGGTAAGCAGAGGCGATCGCAGTTCCTAAAATTACAGCAATCAGCGCGCCCCCAGAGCTTCTGACCGGCAGCATGAAAATTGCGATCGCCGGAATTCCCATCAAAATCGCAGCAGGTAGCGTCAGAAATGCGATAATTCCTTCCCGTCCGTGTTGCCACGCAGATAATGCCTCCGGTTGCCGATTGTACCTCCGTATTTCCACCCATTCGGCAAGCTTCGTTACTCCCCAGTGATAGAAAGCAAACAACCAGATTTGGGACAACCAAGCAAATGTCATTACGGCTTCAAAGTCAGAGTTCCTGATGCTATACCAATACCTCCGGCTAAATCCATAGGAATAGTAGTAAGCATTGGGCAAGAGCACGGAAACAATCAGCCAAAAGCTAATGCTTAAGGCAAACCCTCTGGCACACGATGCAGGATCGGGGAGGAATTTCGGCTTGTTATTCATGATGGCGATAATTTCACGGGATATGAATATTGTCCCATTCGGTCGATCGTTTAAATGCCAGCCTTTCCAAGTTAATAGTTCGGGAAGCTGAACTATTGAGTCAAAATAATCACCGATCGCATCCAAGTCTCGGCTTGCAGTTAGCGAGACAAAGCATTAGCTTATCCCTGAACGTCTCGTGCCTTGCGAAATTTTTATTGCCATTGCTCGATCGCACTTTTTAAGGGAATTCCCTCACCCCACGATCGTTGGGCCTCCGCTTTCGCGATCGACCAGAAAAATAGCTGGACAGTGCCGGATCTGCCAAGTTGATTGAAACTTTTTTTAAATTAACACTCATAGTGTGTAGATTTAAAGCCGTTACAAGCTTTAGATTTTTCTAGTGATAAAAAATATAAAGCTTAAAATATTTGGTGAACAGGTTCGGAAATTGAGAAAAGCTAGGGGGCTAAGCCAAGAGGAGTTAGCTGAACTAGCAGAACTGCATCGAAATTACATTGGCGGCATTGAACGTGGCGAGAGAAATGTTGCACTTCTGAATATTGTGCGTCTAGCTAAAGCTTTGGGAGTATCGCTAAGCGAATTGTTGGAGGGGATAGAGTAAATGATTTCACCTTATGCGGGGCTTGCCACAGCAGATTGGGCAGCAAAAACCAGGGAACTGATAGAGATACATCCACTTAACCCGGAGGAAATCTATGAAGTAGTAATTCAAGTCTGGCGAGAAATATTTGAATCTAATTTAACTAGTAAAAACTATAAAATCGGTGTAGATTTATTTCCGCGCCCCCAAATTATGGGATACTTTTTGCACGAACTCATCCCATTAGAATTGACTAGGCGATATCCAGAAATTTGGCGCCGTGAAGAAAATGCCACTGAAAAAGATATTGTCTGTCTTCTGGATGATTGCTTCTCGATCGAGATTAAAACCTCTTCAAGTAATCGTAATACCTATGGAAATCGCAGTTATACTCAACTAAGCACGACTGGTATAGAAGGAAAAAAAAATAAGTCTGGCTATTACCTTGTGGTTAATTTCCAGAAGTTTAACAAAAACGTTCAAGGCTCACAAAGACCGCAGATTAATTTAGTCAGATTTGGATGGTTAGACCGAGAAGATTGGCAAGGTCAAGCCGCTGCAACCGGGCAACAAGCAAAATTAAGTCCTGCTGTTGAACGTTATAAATTGCTGCAATTACCAACTTTAGAATAAAGATAACTGTGCTTCTCTAAGTTCCTTTTCCATCAAAAAATTATCTATTCTATTAGCCACAATCTCACAGTAATCAGCCCTAATTTCAAATCCAATAACTTGTCGCTGCAAGCCCAGAGCTACAACGGCTGTAGTCCCGGAACCCATAAACGGATCTAAAACAATTTCGTTTAAATTCGATGCAGACTTGATGATGCGATCGACAACAGCAACAGGAAATTGAGCGGGGTGAGCAGTGCGTTCTTTCGATGCTCTGTTTTTCCCAGACGTAACTTTTGGGAACTGCCAAACATCCGTCGGATTTTTGCCTTTTAAATTTACTTTAATCTTGCCGTTCTTCTTTTGATTGGGATATTTCACATTTGGGTCGCGCACTTCATCCAAATTAAATGTATACTTGCCTTGATTTTTCACATACCAGAGAAACTTTTCATTGCGGGGTGAAAAGAACTTGCTGCCCGCAACTCCCGCGCCGTAGTTCCAGACAACTTCTTGAATCAGATAAAAAGGCACTTTGTCCCAAAGCAGATAGGAAATCGGAATTGCTTTTGCCCGATCGCGCACTGACAAATAACCTAAATTCAGCCAAAACGCTCCTCGATCGACCGTTACCCGGTAAACCTCGGCTATCCACTGCTGGCACCAGTTTAAATACTCATCTAACACCAAGGATTTTTCATACTCTTTGCCAATATTGTAAGGCGGGCTGGTAACAGTTAGAGCTACAAGTTCCTCTGGCAGCAGCTTGATTGCCTCCAAACAATCCATGTTATAAATTAGGCAATTAGGAGCTTGGAAGTACGGTTTACCTAAAATATTCGCGATCTCAGTCAAGCTCATGAAATATTTGGTAGATATTTTGTTGACAAAATGCAATAATCATAGTAAGTGAGTTGAGAAATATTGTCAAACTCATCTGGACTGGGAAATGCCCCTGCCGGAAACAAAAGGTTACAATCAAAAATAGATTCTATTTCCATAACATTACTGTTTATAGCTTGAAATTCTCAGTGCCACATAACAACACCTCAACTCAATCCTTTCAATTTGACTCAATTGACAGCGCCCTCGCAGACCTGAAAGCAGGTCGGATGCTCGTAGTAGTCGATGACGAAAACCGCGAAAACGAAGGCGACGTGATTTGTGCCGCCCAATTCGCCACCCCCGACAATATCAATTTCATGGCCGTGAACGCCCGGGGTTTGATTTGTCTGGCCTTGAGCGGCGAAAGGCTCGATCGGCTCGAATTGCCCCTGATGGTCAGCAAAAACACCGACAACAACCAAACCGCCTTCACCGTCAGCATCGATGCAGTCAGCGGCGTCAGTACCGGCATCTCCGCCGAAGACCGCGCCCGCACCATCCAAGTAGCAATCCACCCGGATACCAAACCTCAAGACTTGCGCCGTCCCGGTCACATTTTTCCCCTGCGGGCAATAGATGGCGGCGTCCTCAAACGCGCCGGCCACACCGAAGCCTCCGTTGACCTCGCCAGACTCGCGGGCCTGTATCCCAGCGGCGTGATCTGCGAAATTCAAAACCCCGACGGTTCGATGGCGAGGTTGCCGGAATTGATCGAGTACGGCAAAACCCACAACCTCAAAATTATCAGCATTGCCGATTTAATTAGCTACCGGCTCAAGCACGATCGATTCGTCCGCCGCGAAACCGTCGCCAAATTGCCGACTCAATTCGGCGAGTTTACGATCTACGCCTACCGCGACACTAGAGACAACTCAGAACACGTTGCCATTGTCAAGGGCGACCCGGCAGAATTTAAAGACAAACCCGTGATGGTGCGGGTGCATTCGGAATGTCTGACCGGCGATGCTTTGGGTTCCCTGCGCTGCGACTGCCGGATGCAACTGCAAGCGGCGCTGAAAATGATCGAAAATGTCGGTTCTGGCGTCATAGTTTACTTGCGCCAAGAAGGTCGGGGCATTGGATTGGTAAATAAACTAAAAGCTTACTCGCTGCAAGATTTGGGATACGATACCGTCGAAGCTAACGAGCGGTTGGGCTTTCCCGCCGATTTGCGCAACTACGGCGTCGGAGCGCAAATGCTCAACGATTTGGGAGTGCAAAAAATTCGGTTGATTACCAACAACCCGCGCAAAATTGCCGGTTTGAAAGGTTACGGAATTGAAGTAGCCGATCGCGTCCCCTTACTGATTGAAGCCACAGATTACAACTCGATCTATCTCGCAACAAAAGCCGAAAAACTCGGTCATATGCTGCTGCAAACTTATTTAGTCACAGTGGCGATTCAGTGGGACGAAACAAAAGAAGAAAGCAGAACTCATAAAACAGAAGGAACAGAGGAAGATTCGGCCATCCAAAATCGGTACGAACACCTCGAAAAACTGCGGCATTTGGCCGCGGCCCAGGACTTGCTGCTGCAAGAAGAAGCGCGGCCGGTGGGAATAGCTTTGTTCGGAGAAGGCTCGCTGATCGTTCACCTCGGCTTCGATCAAGCCGGACTCGCGGCTCCCGACTGGTACAAACAGCCAAACCATCCTTACGTCAAGGCGATCGCCCAAATTCTCGGCGACCTCAGCACAGACCCGAATTTGCAAACATTAGAATTCATGGTTTCCTCCGGTGCCGATCCGCTCAAAACCCTGCAAGTCCAGCTCGATCGAGAAACCTTCCCCCTCGGACAAGTAGCGTCCGCCTGTGCTTCGCTTCAACCTCAAAAAATCTATAGTTTTTGCCCTATTTCCGATTGAGCCCTCGGAATGTCAAGCTAGGGTCAAGAATAGAAAGGGCAAATCGACATGGAAATGAACGTTGGTGACTTTTTGCACCGGCTCGACCTCAGAGGACAAGCACTTAAAGGCACCAACCTCGGCGGTGCGGAACTCCGGGGAGCCAACCTCAGAGGAACAGACCTCCGAGAAACGAATCTGGGCGACGCTATTCTCAGGTATGCAGATTTGATCGAAGCCGACCTCACCCGCGCCAATCTGGGCGGAGCGGATTTAGCTGAGTCATTTCTGAATTTAGCCAACCTCACCAGAGCTGATTTGACGGGTGCAGTCCTCCGAGAAGCTACTCTCGTAGGAGCCGAACTCACCGGAGCCAACCTCAAACTGGCTTGTTTGATCAAGGCCAATTTAGTTGGAGCAAATCTCCAGGAAGCTAACTTAACCAGAGCCAACCTCAGCGGCGCCGATTTTCGCGGTGCTCAGATGACCGGCGCCATTTTAGACAAGGCCGTCTACAACAACCGGACTGTCTTTCCCGAAGAGATTGACCCAGGCAAAATGGGAGCTATTTTGCTAGCTCCCAATGCGTCGCTCCCGGGATTAAATCTGGCTATGGTAGATTTGAGCGGAGCTGATTTAAAAGGAGCCGATTTGCGGCGGACAAACTTATATAAAACTATTTTATTTGGAGCAAAACTCGATCGGGCAAACTTAGCAGGAGCCAACCTCAGCGGAGCGGACTTGAGGGAAGCCAGTTTGAGCGGCACCATTTTAGAAAAAGCGGTTTACAGCAACAAAACCTTGTTTTCCGAAGACATTGACCCCCGGAAGGCCGGAGCTTATTTAATTGCTCCCAATGTATCGCTGCAAGGGGTAAACTTAACCGGAGCCGACTTAAACGGTTCAGATTTAAGCGGAGCAAATTTGAGCGGTTCTAACTTAAGTTCGGTCAATCTCAAAAATGTAGACCTCAGCAGAGCCAGCTTAAAAAAAGCTTATCTCAAAGGTGCAAACTTGGAAGGAACAGATTTGAGAGGAGCAGATTTAAGCGGCGCAATTTTGCACCAAGTAAACTTGAGTTCTGCTGACCTCCGGGGTGTAGACTTAACAAGGGCTGACCTCAGCGGCGCTAATTTAAGCGATGCCGATTTGAGGGAGACAGATTTCACCGGTGCTACTTTGCTGTTCGCTAACTTGAGCGGCGCAGACTTGAGAGGTGTAGACTTGACCAAAGCTGACCTCAGCGGCGCTAAGTTAAACGAAGCTGACCTCAGAAAAGCAGATTTGATGAGAGTAAATTTGGAGGGAGCAGATTTAACTGAGGTAGACTTGAGCGATGCTCATTTATTCCGAGTTAATCTCAGAGGTGCTAACCTCAAAGGTGCTAACCTCAAAGGCGCAAGTTTAAAAGGGGTATTTTTGACCGACGCTTATTTGAGCGAAACGGATTTGACAGATATAGAGCTGAGTCCGAGTTTCTTTGAACGCTCCTTAGAATCGGAATGGTAATTAGTTGATTGTTAACAGTTGACTGTTGACTGTTGACTCTTACACAATCTAAAATCTAAAATCTAAAATCTAAAATGGATCGACCGTTAGGCTCTGTTATTCAAGGTTCCCTGAGCAAGGGATTAGAAGTGCGGCTCCACGCCGATGTCTCGGTGGAAGATATGAGGGTGGGGAAATTTTTGGTAGTGCGGGGGGTACGATCGCACTTTTTTTGTATGCTCACCGATGTGTCTCTGGGAACATCCAGCGCTCGCATTTTATCCAACCCTCCCAACCCCAACGACGATTTTCTCCTAGCAGTGCTCGCCGGTAGCAGCACCTACGGTACGATCGAACTTTCGCCGATGTTAATGCTGACTGCGGAAAAAGAAAAATCTCAAGCCATCTTCAATCCAACAGGTAACGGAGTCCCCGATAAAAAGCTGGCGTTAGGAAATTTGGGTTCTTTTGAGCCGCAAAGCGGCGCGGATATGGAATTGCTGCCGGTTAAAACTATTCCCAGCCACTTTTCCCAGGTGTTTGATGCCAAAGAAACCGATTTTAGGGCGGTTTTTGGCTGGGAAGATGACCCGTACCGCCGCAATTTTGCGATCGGCAAACCGATCGACATGGACGTTGCTGTGTGCTTGGATTTAGACCGGTTTGTGGAACGCAGCAACGGAGTTTTTGGCAAGTCGGGAACGGGAAAATCTTTTCTAACTCGTTTGCTGCTGTCGGGAATTATTCGCAAGCAAGCTGCTGTTAATCTAATTTTTGATATGCACTCGGAATACGGCTGGGAAGCGGTTTCGGAAGGAAAGCAATTTAGCACAGTCAAAGGTTTGCGGCAGTTGTTTCCCGGTCAAATTCAGATTTATACCCTCGATCCAGAGTCTACAAAACGCCGGGGAGTCCGCGACGCTCAAGAATTGTATTTGAGTTTCGATGAAATTGAAGTAGAAGATATAGCGCTGGTACAGCGCGAGTTAAATCTGTCCGAAGCTAGTATCGAAAATGCGATTATTTTGCGAAACGAGTTGGGCTGCGGTTGGATCAACAAGTTGCTGGAAATGACCAATGAAGATATTTCGATGTTTTGCGAAGAGAAGCGGGGAAATAAGTCTTCGATTATGGCTTTGCAGCGAAAATTAGAGCGGTTGAACGATTTGAAATACATTCGCAAGCGCTGTCCGAAAAATTATGTAACTGAAGTTTTGCAGTGTTTGGATGCGGGGAAAAATGTAGTAATTGAATTCGGTTCGCACTCGGATTTGCTTTCGTATATGCTAGCAGCAAACGTAATTACTCGCCGCATTCACGGATCTTACGTGCGGAAAGCAGAGAAGTTTTTGATGAGCAAAAATCCGTGCGATCGCCCGCAGCCGCTGGTGATTACCATTGAGGAAGCTCACCGCTTTCTCGATCCGGCGATCGTCCGATCGACCATTTTCGGCACGATCGCCCGCGAAATGCGAAAATACTTCGTAACTCTACTGATTGTAGACCAGCGCCCGTCAGGTATCGACGCCGAAGTCATGTCGCAAGTCGGCACCCGCATCACAGCTTTGCTAAACGACGATAAAGATATCGACGCTATTTTTACCGGCGTTTCTGGAGGCCAAAGTTTGCGATCGGTTTTGGCTAAACTCGACTCGAAACAGCAAGCATTAGTTTTGGGGCACGCCGTACCGATGCCGGTAGTCGTGCAAACTCGCCCCTACGACGAGCAATTTTACAGGGAAATCGGGGATATTGACTGGCAAGAAATGCCCGATGAAGATGTGTTTGCCGAATCAGAAGCTGCTAAAATGGATTTGGGGTTTTAGTTGGGATTGGCGATCGGAAAAATCGAGACATTCACCGCAACTTCTTCACGCACGAATTACTGTAATAGATCGCCCCATATTCGTTGTATGAATTTCAGTATTCAACCGTTCTTCTAATTCCGGTGCATTCTCTCTGCGATCGAATATCACCAACCAACCCGAATCTTGTCCCAATCGAGCCAAATATCCATCTAACTGTTCTAAACCTTTACTCAGCGGATACTCCTGCGGAGTCGCTGCGCTAACGACTTTCCGAGTCCGCCAAACCTTCAGTTCAATTCCCAATGTGACTTCACCGTAGCGCAAGCATAAATCCATTCTGTCGCGCCCGATCGCATATTCCCTCTCCAAGGTTCCGCCACCGTTAATCACCCGATGCAGAAACGCCATCAGCACCAAATGCGGCGCAATTTCGGGGTAAGACGCGCTTTTGAGAACGGTTCGCCATGCTGCAGCCAAAATGCGAGAAACGCTCTCAAGAGTGCTTCTGGTAGTAGTTCTCCGCGATCGTTCAACCAACTCGGACTGATAATCGGTAAACTATCTTGCGGCCCCTGGGCCAAAACTCGCGGCAGCACTTCTCGATAAATCGGGTTGGCGATGACTAAACCCCCGGCCGGATCTCGTTTGAGCAAGCCTAAATCTAGCAGATATTGGCGATCGTCATTAGAAGATTCTGGCAATTCCCGTCCGGCTAACATCGGCTCGATAATCGCTTTAACTCGGTTTTCTCTCAGCCGTTCTGCTAAACTATCCAAATGCGTATCTTGTCGTTCGATCAGAATTTCTTTAGCTGTTAAAATATGTTCGGCTGTAATTTCTCTAGATTCATCTGTCACTAATTCTTCGACGATTTCCTTAGCTAAAGCATTGACTAACCAAGGTTGACCCTGTGTTAGTTCAAAGGCTAAAGCGACGGCTTCAGGTGTAAAAACTTGTCCGGTATCTTCGGTATGTTGCGCGTAGAGTTCGGCGACTTCTTCTGCATTAAAATCTCTGAGAGTAATCGAGCGCACTTTAATATTAAACGGACTGGATGTGTTGAGGCGATCGCTGCCACCCGCAGCCACTTTGTAATCGCGAACATCCCGCAAGCCGATTAAGCCAACCGATTGCGGAAACGCTTTCGGACGAGAGGGAAAACCATCGCGCAGTTGTCGCAAGATGGAAATCAAGGCAAGGTCTTGCAATGCGTCAATTTCGTCGATCAAAATAACCAAAGGACGACGAGAAGATTGTGCCCACAGGCTGAGTACATCGCCGATTTGCTGTCCGGGTTCCGATGAAGGCCAAACAGCCGGCTGCAATTCCTGGGGAAGTCGGATAGAAATCGCTCGCCGCCAAGCACCGAGAATGGCATCCTCTGCACCAGCGATGTCTTGACTGAAGGGTGCGCCCACTTCCACCGACAGCATCACGGCAGTGTATTGTCCGCTTTCGACCAGTTGCTTGGCTAAAGCCAGCATGGCGGTAGTTTTCCCCACTTGTCGGGGTGCGTGGATGACGAAATAGCTTTGCTGAGCAATCAGTCGCTCTAAATTCGGGAGGCGACGGGTTGCTGGTAACATATAGTGAATGTCTTTTTGGCAAGGGCCAGCGGTATTGAAGTGGCGCGGCATAGGTCAACTGGGGCGAAGGGGGCTGCTCTGAGTTTACTGTACTGGAGAATCGGCTTAACTGGGCGCTTAACTGAGCTATTCGGCATTTAAAAGACGATAGTAGGGTGCGTCAGTCCATAGGCGTTTCCAAAGTCCTGTAAGGATCTTGGATTAAATAACTTCCGTAGGTTGGGCGAGGTGGAACGAACTCTCCGTTTCACCTCGCCCAACAATCAAGCGTGGCGCCCAAGTTTCATGCTTCAACCCAACCTACAAAAAATGCAAGTTATTTAATTCTCATTCCTAAGTATTCACTCCTGACGCACTCTAAAAGGCTATTCTGTAAGGTGCGGATCTGTGAGATTGTCGCTTTTTTTGAGAATTAGTGTGGGGCGATGCACCCTACAGCTACTGTTACATGATTTTTGAGAATTAGTATAATCCCGCAGTCAGAATTTGAATTAGAATATGCTGACAACTTCCCCGATCGAAATTGGCGCGCCAGCTTTTGTTTTTGCGGATTGGTCTTGGGAGCATTAATTATCGACGATTTGTTAATAGGAGCTGGGGCGTTCCCAGAGGAAGCAAATTGGATGAAGGGAATGTATTTTTTGGGTAGCTTTTCGCTCTGTTATTCTCTTTATCAATCAATTGCTACAAGTACCGGAAACTCTATGGCAGCATCCCGATCTGTTTTTAAGTAAGCCAAGAATACTAAGATATAAAGATCGAATTCAAGGGTACAGACCTGTGCTTTAGATTTAGAAACACCTGGGAAACACAATACTTACCAGGGTAAACGTCTTAACAGAGGCTTGTTTGAATTTCAGTCAGGATTTAAAGTCAATATTGACCTTAATGGTTCGTGACAAATCGCCAGAAAAATATTCCCTAATATCTATACACTGGAAGGGATGGCGAGTGCCGCCGCTGCACTTTTAAAGGTAACGCCTCGATCGGCGTCTCAAGAGTGAGTAACTGAAGATTTGTTCACTCTTGACACTAACGGTAAGGAGCTTTTACCCCTCATCCCCTCGTCCCCTCACCCCTCACCCCCCAACCCTCTAATCTATAAATTTCGGATAAAGTTAAGTATTGTTAAGTAGCTCGGACTCATTATATTCAACTTAAACAGCGCCACAGCCAGTTGTTTTATGGCTTTAACTAGCTCTATTTATTCTTATTTTCACCCATTCTCCCCTTCTCTCATTCTTCCCCTCTCTCACTCACCCATTCTCTGATTCTCCCCCTACTCCTCTCCCCAACCAAGAAACGATGAGCGATGCACAGCCACTACTACGGCGATCGGGTTCGGTTATCTCGCATCGCAGCATCTAGGCAGCGAGAAAAATTCAAGCGATGATGGAACAGAGAGCAAAAAAAGCCCTCGAATTGCCTGAGTCTGTTTGCATGAGTATTGTGAAGTTGAGTTGCAGTTAAAACTAGCAGGGGATTTAAAACCTTAAGGAAAAATGTAGAATCTTGACCTTAAGACAGAGGTTTTTACCCTTTACGCCCCTCAAAATTTGGAATAATATTGAGCAAAGTAAACTTAAATTCACTTCGCATAGAACTAGCCGTAAAAGCTAGGGAGCTACCGAAAATCGACGGGGATTACTGGAAAATCCAGCACAAAAGTAATCCCAAACCACAAGCTTCTACCGATCGTCACCGATAAACAGGAGGGGAAACATCCTCCCTGTCGCAGTCTTCATCCCGCTTGCAAAAGCGGGACAGGGTATCACCAACTTTTTATCTGTTGTTACAAGGAGTGCAATACTCACCCATGTCCACCACAACCCCGAAAACCAAAACAGTGAAAGCCGATCGCATGGGCAGCCGACCATACTCCTCAACGGATACGGTTCGTACCTACCTGCACGAAATCGGTCGAGTACCCCTGCTAACCCGAGAAGAAGAGATTGTTTTCGGGAAGCAGGTACAGCAAATGATGAAATTAATCGAAGCAAAACAGGAACTCGCCAAAGACTGGCAGCGGGAACCCACTCAGCTTGAGTGGGCGGCCGAAATGGAGTTGACTGAAGCCGAACTGAACCGGATCTTGCAGTTAGGGCGGCGCGCCAAGCAAAAGATGATTGAAGCGAATTTGCGCCTAGTAGTGGCGATCGCCAAAAAATACCAGAAACGCAATATGGAATTCTTGGATTTAATTCAAGAAGGCACCCTCGGTTTAGAACGGGGAGTCGAAAAATTTGACCCGATGCGGGGATACAAATTTTCTACCTATGCCTACTGGTGGATTCGGCAAGCAATTACCCGCGCGATCGCCCAACACGCCCGCACCATTCGACTGCCAATTCACATCACCGAAAAACTGAATAAAATCAAAAAAGTACAGCGGGAACTCACCCAGCAGTTGGGCCGCTCTCCCACACCTGCGGAAATTGCCTCCGCCCTAGAACTTCACCCTTCCCAAATTCGGGAATACCTGCTGATGGCAAGACATCCTGTTTCTTTGGACTTGCGAGTAGGAGACAACCAAGATACCGAACTGCAAGAACTCTTAGAAGACGAAACCGCATCTCCAGATAACTACATTACCTCGGAATTGCTGCGGCAAGACCTCGATACTTTGATATCAGAACTTACTCCCCAGCAGCGAGATGTGATAATTCTGCGCTTCGGTTTGGAAGACGGCACCGAAATGTCGCTGGCGAAAGTCGGAGAACGGCTCAATCTCAGTCGGGAACGGGTGCGGCAGCTAGAACATCAAGCCCTCGCCCACCTGCGGCGTCGCCAATCTCAAGTCCGAGAATATTTAGCGAGTTAGCCACTCAAAGAGTTGAGATTTTCCCCAAAATCTCAACTCTTTTTTTGTGCAGGCGTCTCCGGGAACGATACTTTTATAGCAGTTAAAAAAAAGCAGGCAGCAGCCTGGTCGGTAATCCCAAGCCCGACAGTCATAGTTTATGCCTAATTCTTTAATCTAAGATATCTAATCTAAAATGCTATTATTTGAGTGGTCGATCGCGCTTTCGATATATAGCAAAATTTGTCGGAACTAATTTTAAATCTAAGTTCAGGAACCGGTGAGGCGATCGCGACTTCAAGTTAATAGGCAGCGTTGAGCCAAATAACCGGTTTCTCTAACAGCTTTTTGAAACTGGTACAAGAGGCGATTCGAGGCAGCTATTTAAAATTTTGGCGCAGGAGAGCGGTGTTACATTATTTGATATTGACAGGCAGTTTAGAAGCTATTGCGATCGTCCTTGCCCTCTCGCCCGGTAACTTCAGCACCGCATCGACCGCACGCCGGGCTGCGCGCTCGGACATCAAACCCGCAGTTTTGCAATCGCAATCCCCCCAAAATCCAGCGCCAGATACCGCTAGCAGAGGTTTAGCAGAGGGCATTTACCTTTACGGCCAGTCCAGCAAGCCCGATGAAATTAAAAAAGAATATTTTGTATTTGAAATGCGGCAGAGTAAAGTAGTCGGCGCTTTTTACCTGCCTCGGTCTGCTTTTTACTGTTTTTACGGCACTCTTGACCGGACTCAGTTAAATTTAACAGTAGTAGACAGTTACGACGGCAGTCGCTCTCCCTATTCGGTAAACCTGCAACAGTATTACCCAATTCCTGTCATCAGCGAGAACGATCGGCGTATCTTGGGTATTTGCAAGGCCGCTCACAAACAGCAGGTGTGGGAAAATTAGCAGACACGGCGTACGCCAGCAGTCCATCGATTTTAGATTTAAGATTTAAGAAAGAGACTCCCATTCATAAATCCGGGGGCTGGCGATCGACAGAAGGAGCTTTTTTCTGGTTCCACGGATGAATCCTGGCGCTGGAGACCGAATTGCCCGATCGTCATGCTTGAAACAAGAGTAAAATTGCTCCTGAGTTGAGAAAATTTCGGACGGACACCACACACACGGCAAGATGAAACTGCGTCGGAAGACACTATCGATCGTTGGCATTACCATCGCTGGACTCACCGGCATTCTGTATGCTGCTTCCTCAAGCATCCTGCTCAGCAGCCTTGTCAAAGCAGAGGAACAAGAAGCCACACAAGTTGTGAAGGGAGTCCTCAGCGTGTTCGCACAAACCGCAGATGACTTCAACTCGCGCTTTGCCGACTGGTCGGCCTGGGATGATACCTACGCTTTCATTCAAAACCGCAACAAAGAATTCATTGACTCCAATTTAGTTCCAGAAGGACTGGCTAATTTGAGAGTTAATATCGCCCTATTTGTCAATAGTTCTGGCAAGATTGTTTACGGTACTGCTTTAGACACCGAAAAGCTGAAACTAACGCCTGTTCCCTTCGCATTAAAACGGCGCATTTCTCTCGACGATCGGCTGTTGCAGCACCCCAACGTCAAAAGCAGCCTCGCTGGTATCCTGCTGCTGCCGTCTGGGCCGATACTGATTACTTCCCGCCCCATTGTCACTACCAAAAATACGGGTCCGATCCGAGGCACCCTGGTATTCGGGCGCAATTTGGATGCTGCGGGTATTGCGAAGCTCTCTAAAATTACTCGCTTGCCGCTGATCGTACACAAAATTAATGACCCTGAATTGCCTGCGGAATTTCAGAAAGTGCGGGAGAAACTGTCGGAAAAAAAACCGATTTTGGTGCGTGCTTTAAGCGAAAAGTCGATCGCGGGCTACGCTCTGATCTGGGATATTTACGATCGGCCTGCGCTGCTGCTGCGGGTGGATATCCCCAGAGAAATATACCGCCAAGGTCAAATTAGTTTGCTGTACCTGCTGGTGTCTGTAATTTTGGCGGGAATTGGGTTTGTCGGCTGCACTTTGCTGCTGCTAGAATATCTGGTGCTGTTTCCCTTGAGCAGTTTAGCGAAAGCAGTGAAGGGCGTTAGCAGCAGCCAAGACCTCTCGATGCGGCTGCCCGTCACGGGCGAAGACGAGCTGTCAGACTTGGCCCGTACTATCAACGGAATGCTGAGTGCGATCGCGATCGCCGAAAGCGAACAACTCGAGCAAAAAGCCCGCTACGGAGCCGTAGTCGAGCAAGCTACAGATTGCATTTTCCTGTGGGACGCTCAAACCAAACGCCTTTTAGAAGCCAACACAGCCTTTAGAAACTTGCTCGATTACAATCTCGATCAAATTTCCCAACTGACTATTTACGATATCGTCGCTTACTCTAAAGATTTAATTGACACCAATATCGAACACCTGCTGGTCAACAAACAATTCAAAATAGGCGAAGTTCTCTACCTGCGACGAGACGGTTCCTGCGTAGACGTAGAAGTAAGCGCCAGCGTAATTTCCTACGGCGGCCGCGAGATTATTTGCACTGTTGTCCGCGACATTACCGAGCGCAAGCAAGCCGAAGCCGAACTGCGAGCCTCAGAAGAACGCTACAGACTTTTGTTTAAAAACAACCCCCATCCGATGTGGGTTTACGATTTAGAAACCCTGCAATTTATAGCCGTCAATCAGGCTGCTATCCACCACTACGGCTACACTCGCGACGAATTTCTCAGCATGACCGTTGCGGACATCCGTCCCCCCCAAGAACTGCCGAGATTGCTAGAAAATATATCCCAAGTAGATGTCGGTATTGATTTTGCCGGTGTCTGGCAGCACCAGAAAAAAGACGGCACAATTATTGATGTAGAAATTACTTCTTATGCCATGATTTTTGATAGCAGAAATGCTGAATTAGTCCTGGCTCACGACGTGACCGACCGCTTGCAAGCCGAGGCAGAACTCTACCAAGCAAAGGAAGCCGCAGAAGCAGCTAATTTGGCTAAAAGTCAGTTTTTGGCTAACATGAGCCACGAACTGCGAACTCCTCTGAATGCAATTATCGGTTACAGCGAGATTTTGCAAGAAGAAGCTTTAGATTTGGGCGAACAAGATTTTGTGTCGGATTTGGAGAGAATTCACAATTCAGGGCAGCTTTTACTGACATTAATTAATGATATTCTGGACCTGTCGAAGATCGAAGCCGGTCACGCGGAACTTGAATTAGCCACTTTTGACGTTTCGGATGCCGTTCAAGATGTAGCGAGAACTGTACAACCCCTATTTTTGCGAAACACCAATCGCCTGAAGGTGGAGTGTCCCCATCATATTGGTCAATTGCATTCCGATAAAACTAAGTTTACTCAAATTTTGTTTAATTTGCTCAGCAATGCAGCTAAATTTACTCAAAAAGGAACAATTACATTCACCGTTGAAAAAATTAAAAATGACGACAAGAGTTGGAATTCTGAACTATTAATTTTTAAGTGTACTGATACGGGAATCGGCATAACTCCAGAACAGCTACAAAAGTTATTTCAACCTTTTACCCAAGCCGATGCTTCGACTACGCGCAAGTACGGAGGTACGGGTTTGGGTTTGGCAATAGCGCAGAAATACTCTCAGATGCTGGGGGGAGAAATTACTGTGAGCAGCGAATTCGGCAAGGGGTCAACTTTTACTCTCATGTTGCCAGCGTAGGATATATTTCAATAAGGTTCAGTTAAAACTGTTTATTCCTCGGAGATCCCCCTAAATCCCCCTTAAGAAG
>JAUBOG010000834.1:0-1546 GCA_036700105.1 Microcoleus occultus BM001215583 | reverse complement strand
TGGCTTTCCATAGCCGTAGTTGTGCGAACTACTTTCACTTTTTTTCTCCACATTGGGATTGTCAATCTCATTGTAACACGCTACTTCTTTCTTCTAAACCCCTCCAATTGGAGGGGGTGAATATCACTCAGTAGCAGGAATTTGTGAAGGAACAACCTTGTCAAAATCTGGACTATTACTGTGCGTAAGTCCTAAAAATGTAAAAACTAGGATTCAGGAGCTAATCAATGAGCAGAAGAAAACTTACTCCAGAATATCGCTCCACAGAATGGGTAGCTGGGGAAGGACTAAAAATCCCAGTCTTTGATATGTCCTTGGCTGACGGTAGAGCAAAGGGGCGGTACCAAGCTGAATCAGAAGTGCTGCGTAACTCCCTGCTTGAACTGCTTTTTGAACCTGAAGAATTAGCATCCCTAAGCATCGTTAAACCAGACCCAAATGATAGCAGCTTCGACCCTCTGAAAAACATCGATTTCGGAGATGGTATTACCAGAAGAGTTGCTTTCAGCTCAGGAAAAAATGTGTATTTTGCAGACAAAGAACTCTCAACCAAACTGTTGAGCGTATTCAAAACCCAACCAGACCACGCCTGTCGCTACGGCTCACTGCTAGTTAGCAGTTGCAACCTTGGAGCCAAATTGTTAGATAGCTCCCTTGACGGCGAAACCTTGCGAGTCAAAATTGTTGATTCTCAAAGCGATGACGAGAGTGAAAAAGCGAAAGCTCATAAGTGGCAAACCGGAGACTGTCACGGTAAAATTTCACCGGCACTAGCCCAACAATTAGGAGGGAATTACAACCGACCTTTTCAATTCAGATTTGCCTGGATGCAGGAATGGAGACAAGAAGACTGCCACACTCCAGAAATTAGCTTTCTTGCCAAAGGAACGCTGTTGCCTGATGCTAATTTAACCTCGGACTTGGGTTATGATATCATTATGGATCGCTCCTCTATCAAAGGAGTTGCTAAAGAGCAATTAGCTGAACTTATCCCCTGTGGCGACTACGAATTTCCCAAAGCTATACTGGGAAATCGAGGCAACGCCAAAGTAACTGAATACGAAAATTCCTGGCAATTTTCGATTTGGTATTCCGAAGCAGCTATTGGGGCTGACATAGCCACACCGACCAAAATAGAAGCCCAAAAGCTAGCTGACTTGCAAAATAACCGGCTGCAACTTGCCAAATACTTAGTGGAGCAGCACGACAAAAAAGCTGCTTTTCAATCTAGCCTTCACGAAGACAGCAGCGGATTAGAAGACGAAACCGATGAAAAAGCCCAACGCAACGAATCCCGGCTAATTTCAATTTTGAGGAACGACAAACTCGGTCAACTCCTCGACTTTCCCAAAGTCGTCGATTTCATGCAAGAACAACTGGCTAAAAAGTGGAAAGACTTAGCAATTAAGGGAGCAATTCATCACGGTTCAGCAATGGCTCAACCTTGTGAAAACCTCCAACCCGGTACAATTATTGCGCCTCACTTGCGACACGGCACAGAAGTTATCGTTACCCGATACCCAATTGTCAGTAAAGATAACATCCG
>JAUBOG010000833.1:0-1561 GCA_036700105.1 Microcoleus occultus BM001215583 | reverse complement strand
AATCCCCCTTAAGAAGGGGGACTTTGAGAAAACTCTTGTCCCCCCTTTATTAAGGGGGGCTAGGGGGGATCTAGACTTTGATGCAAACAAGAGAGACTGAAGGGCTTTCTGCTATAAATATGACTTTTATGAACATAATTAATGAATTTAATGAATTGACTCCACCAGATAACTGTTGAATAATTGTAGTCAACACTTATCTCGTGGAAATCCTATGATAAATAAACGCATCCTCAAAAAAATAGTTTTTTTATTACTAGCATCATTAAGCATATTCTTAGTCACAGTAACTCATGCAGCCGCCCAACAACTACCATTCTACTGGGACAACATCAACGTCATCATCGACGTTCAGAAAAACGGAGATATGTTAGTTACCGAAACCCAAAAATATGTATTCACAGCAGACTACAACAATGAACGCTACCGCTATATTCCTTTAGATAAGGTCGATGAAATTAAAGATGTCAGCGTTGCCGAAAATAATCAAATAATTGCCAGTAGCACAGGAACTGAAAATAATCAACTTTGGATTCGCTGGCAACATGAATTAAAACCGCCAGACACACATACTTTTGTCATCAAATATCGAGTTGTAGGTGGATTGCAGCTAGATGGTGGGAATACTTTAGTTTATTGGAAAGCGATTGCAGCCGGTCGCAAAGCGCCGATTAATACTGGAAAAGTTACGGTGAGATTGCCAGAAGCTTTGTCAGGTAAAGTTCTCTCGTTTACAAATTTTGGTACGGCAGCAGTTCCCCGTCAAGTAGATCCGAAAACTTTTGAATTTGTGGCAAGTCAGGCTATTCCACCGGAAGAAGAGTTAGAAGTGCAGATTGCGTTTCCGCAGGCGATTTTGAATGTACCTCAACCTGGTTGGCAACAAAGTGGTAAGCAATCTCAATCTGCTTCGGGAGGAGGAGACTTTTTTACAGACAATATCTTACTCACAACATCGCCTATCTGGTTGCCTGTGCTTGTCTTAATCTTACGAATGATTTACGCCTGTCTTATAAGATTCTGTTTTAGATGCAAAAAATTTACGCTAGACACCAATAGACAAGTAATCTCTACAGCTACCACCCCAAAGACTAGAGGGAGGGATAAAGTTATCCATCACTGTAATAATTGCGGTTATCACGATGAAAAAATAGTTGTGACAACTTACGTATATCCGAGTAGTGATGGTGGCGGTGGTGGCGGCGGCGGCGGTGGCGGCGGTGGCGGTGGCGGTGGCGGTGGCGGTGGTGGTGGCGGTGGTTGATATCAAGGGGAATTACGCATCACAAGCAAAGAAACCGGGTTTTTACGCTCATCTGTGGGTTCTAGCGAAGTATTTCGGAAAAAACCCGGTTTCTGGGTTCCCGTTGATATATTGATATTACCCAAATTCAGGAGACGGCAGTGCCGTTTCCCTACAAATAATCGGGTAGGGAAACGGCATTGCCGTGTCCGAATTTGCTTGATTTTGAGATGAACCGATCGCACTTCATGACAAATCATTTTCCGGGTGCATCTCAATTTGGCAAGGGCGAAGCATTTCGGCAGACAATTTATTAGT
>JAUBOG010000097.1:0-16767 GCA_036700105.1 Microcoleus occultus BM001215583 | reverse complement strand
TTTCCTCTCGATCACCTCACTATTGCCCTTATTGGGGACTTTTGCAAGAGGTCTACTAGAGTGTCGGTACAGTATTAGAAGTTGACAAAAAAAGAGATATATGAATTTACCCGGTCAAGGAATTCAACTCTATGCCCGGTTGAATTGGCGCAACCTTATCGATTCGAGCAATGACGTGAAGGTTATGGACAACAGCGACTCGACGTAGATCGAAGAGATTTTTTCGTTGTCTAAAATACCGATCACGATCGCCCGGCCAATGACCAATATGGGAGCATCTCATATTTGTAAAAACACTTCTTCTGGCTCCTTCTTTCTTCCTTCTTCCTCTTTTTTCCTGGCTCCTGACTCCTGGCTCCTAACTCCAATTTCTAGCGGAGGGCTGCTTTCATTGAGATGCTCCCGACCAATATGCGCTAACGAGTGTTCAACAGTAGTACGCTTTCTCAAATCAAGACGACCAGAGGGTGCATCTCAACGGTCAACTTTCAATTTGATGTATTTGCCAAACTGAGATGCACCCTAAATATCTCTCCCAATCCAGGAAAAAGGAATTTTTATCAAACCGACCCGAATTTCTGACAGGCCAAGCTTTGCAAAATATCTTCAATGTTTCATCCCACATTCCGCACCCGGTACTGGCACATACACGGAACGCTCGGCCTAGGATCTCTCTACTCCGAATTTGCTTGTCAAGTGCGATCGTTCCAATCTATGAGCTGGGGGCATCTACTGCATAAGTCAATTAGCCTTGCACCTATTAAATCACATAAGAGAGCCGCCGAAAAAAGGTATCTCTCAATACACCTCCTTTCGTTGAGTGCATTCAACCACAAGATGCTGCCCGCAAAAGCAAACAGCGTCCAGTCGATCGTACTTATCAAAGTTACGGACAAAGCTGGGAGTGAAAAAAAAAATCACTCTTAACCAGAACAATCGATCGTGTCAAAAATTGTCTCAACTCACTCGTATCGAGGCGACACGGGCAAATCAAATTCAACCAGTCAAGTTTTGCAGAAAGCTCGCCAATCGTTTGTTGTAGTTATGGGAATTGTAGCGATGGTTTTTGCGGTGACAATAAAGTTTGAGCGAAACCGGAAAGCAACTCCTAAATCTGATAGTTAATACTTGAGGTATTTGTCCCGTGAACCAACAGCAATTGCGTACAAAAGTTTTAGTAGACTGCGGTGCCGGCGATTCTGAAATTGCCGAACTGCTGGCTTACAACCAAAATGTTTTTGATTTTAGCAGTGTCAAGCTTCCCCAAACCTTTCCACCCGATCCTGAATCGGGCGTTGCTGCTTGGGAAAAATACGCAGCAGCCGCAGAAACAACGGGAGTTTATCAAGTATTGAAAGAGTGTTTGATACAGTTTCAGTTTCCCATACTTGCAGGAATCAGCGAAAGTGAAGAATACCGTGCAGCTACTCGCAAAGGAAAGTTTCCAGACGAAAGCGCGATGGCGTCCCGCCCCGCAAGCTACGGCACTCCGCTAAGTTTCACCGAACCCGAAAAACTGCAACTTCAATTGTATCAAACTCTGGCGGGTACTATCCCAGTATTGATCGCTGCCAACCGAGAGGATTTTGTCACGTTAGTGCAAGCACTTACAAAACGCAATGAACCGCAGCCAATTCCCGATTCTATGGGGGCTTGTACGATTAGCGGCTACAACAATTGGCATCGGATCGAGCAATACAAACAGCAGTGGAATCTCCGACAAAATAAATACTCAGAGACTGACTGGAAGGCAGAATTTAAACGCTTAATTCCCCGCAAAGAATTGTATCAAGATCGGTTGATAATTTTGAGTACGGGCCCCTACAGCAACGTGACAGCAAGCAATCTGGGATTAACTGAAGCTGAATGGCAGCAACTTTCTCTAAAAATCCGCCTCGAACACGAATCTACGCATTACTTTACGCGCCGCTTTTTTGGTTCAATGCGAAATAATATGACTGATGAATTAATTGCTGACTACAGAGGCATTGTCGCAGCTTTGGGATACTACCGATCGGACTGGTTTTTGCATTTTATCGGCTTAGAATCATTTCCGGCATACCGCACAGGTGGTAGGTTGGAAAACTATAGGGGCGAACCTGCGCTGTCAGACAGTGCGTTTAAAATTCTGCAAATGCTGGTGAAAAAAGCAGCCGAAAATCTCGATCGCTTTGACAAACAATTTTGCCAACAGCAGAGAACTCCTTTAGAACAAGTTTCTGCGATCGTAACTTTAACTGCCCTAACTCTAGAAGAATTAGCGGACGATTCTGCCGAATTTTTGCAAAAATTTGCAGCGTCGGCTAACTTGGCTGAGGCAATATGAACTCGACTAAAGCCCTAGCAAACTTTAACGATGTTGTATGGTGCGTCAGCCTTCAGGTGAGATGAGAAAAATAAGGGTTTTCCCATCTGACGCACCCTACTTGATGTGACAGTTTCCTCCAAGAGTGATGAAGTTTAAACAGCCGTAGCTTGCGGGGCGGGACGCCATCGCCCGCAACTAACGACAGCAGACAGCAATACATAAAACAACAAAAAAAGGTTATGACAGAAGTTTTGATCCAACAGTTGAATAACAGCGACATTAACTGGATGATCGCCAACAGCAGCCGACAGCAGCTTGCCTCTAACACCATACTGTTCAGACAGCAAAGCAGCGTTAACAGCTTGTATATTGTGCTTGATGGCAGTCTCACCGCTACCGTTAAAAGCAACTCAGAAAGTGTATTAGCAGGTGGTTTTTCTGCCGTGGAAGATGACACTGATTTAGAGCAAGAAATTGGTCGCTTTTCTAGCGGCGACGTGCTAGGGGAAACATCAATTCTCAATCTAAGTCCCGCCGCCACTGCGGTGAAAGCAACAGAAAAATCAACAGTTTTAGTTTTGCCCCGCCAGAAATTGCTGGGGAAACTGCGACAAGACGCGGACTTTGCTTGTCGGTTTTACCGGGCGATCGCAATTTTGCTGCAAAACCGCTTCGAGCGATTAATTCAACAATTTATCGGCCGCCAGAATTTGAAAATATCGCCCCTGCAAGATATTCCCCTGCTGTTTGAGGAACTCAGCGACAGCGACGTTGACTGGATTGTCAGATATAGCCGTATTGAAGAAATTGCCGCCGACACGATGTTAATTCGGGCAAATCGGCCAGTAGATACCCTTTACCTGCTGCTGCGGGGAACAGCATCAGTTTCCTTCAACGAAAATAGAAGTAGCAGTTTCGCCAGCGTTTTTTCAATGCTTGAAAATTTGGAGGAAAGCGATGAGTCGCCAGAATCCGAAATTGCTTTATTGACCAAGGGTGAAATTATTGGAGAAATGGCTTTAAATGATACCCGTTTGTCGGCTTATAGCTTTAAAGCTTTGGGAAATTTACAGGTATTGGCGATCGACAAACAAAAATTGTCGATCGAACTCCAACAAAATCCGGCGATGGGAAGTCGTTTTTTGAGAGCGATCGCTATGTTGGTGTCCGCTAGAATGCAAGCGCTGATCGGTCGCGTCGGATACGGCAGAAGCACTTATCAAATCGGGGAAACTTTGTCTCAAAATAGTCAATATGCTGATGAAATTGATGTCGAGATGATGGATAGCCTCAGTTTAGGCGGTGCCAGATTTGATTGGATGCTGAGACGATTGAAAATTTTGGTTTAAGTAGAAGGAATTTCGACAACGGATTCTGTATTCGATTGCTAGAACAAACAGGAGGAATTAGAGCGTGCAAACTAAAAATAACAAACTTTTCCGTCAAGAAGCGCTAGAGCGTTTATCTTCGCCAGAAAGACTCGACCAAATGATTCAGGTGGTTAGTCCTAGAGCTTGGCTGCCTTTAAGTGCGATCGGGTTTTTAGTGGCTACTGCCGGCGTTTGGAGCGTAGTTGGGCGAATTCCGCTGAATGTGACCGGTCAAGGAGTGTTGATTCAGCCTCGCCAGGTAGTGCAATTTCAATCACCGAGTGCCGGTGGATTATTAAACCTGAAGATTAAAGTGGGAGATATCGTCAAACGCGATCAGGTAATCGCGACAATTGACCAATCAACCACCAAGCAACAATTAGAACAAGAAAAAGCAAAATTAGCCGAACTGGAACGGCAAAAAATCGACACAAATAAGCTGCAAAAACAACAGATATCGCAGGAATTAAACACGCTACAAAAGCAGCAACAAGACCTCCAAGAAAGTTTGCGCCGAGAATCAATTTCGCCGCTGCTGCGGCAACAAACCCTCACTGCTTTAAGACAAAAACGCCAAAGTTTGGAAGAAAGTTTGCGGAGAGAGTCGATCGCACCGCTGCTGCGCCAACAAACCCTCAATGCTTTAACACAAAAACGCGAAACCCTGAAAGAAAGTCTGCGCCGAGACTCGATCGTGCCCTTGTTGCGGCAGCAAACTCTCACAGTGATCGAAGAAAAACGTCAAAACCTCAAACAGCAAAAGCAAGAAGTTAGTTCTTTAATAAAAACCCTACAGCAGCGGGTTGAAGCCCACCGCAGTCTTTTTGAGGAAAAGATTATCACCCAGGAACAGCTTTTGCAAGTCCAGCAGGAATATATGAAATCTCAACTGCAAGTCTCAGATATCGAAACGCAACTCAAAGAACTAGATGTTCAGAAAACTACTAACGAGCGCGAATATATGCAAAACCTCAATCGAATCAATGAAATCAAAAATAACATTCAAGAAATCGACATCCAAGCGACCAATGCCGAACGCGAATACCAGCAAAATCTCACTAAAGTTAACGAGATTAAAAACAACATTCAACAAGTAGAAATTGAAAAAACTACCGCCGAACGCGAACACCTGCAAAATCTCAACAAAATTGACGAAATCACCACCAAAATCAAAGACCTCAAAAATCAAGAAACCAAATTAGCTCAACAAGATTTAGAAAAAACTGTCAACCAAACAAATCAGATTCAAGAAATTAAACGTAAAATTGCCCAATTAGAGAAGAAATTGACAGGCGAAAGCAAAATTGTCAGCCAATATGACGGCAAGATTTTAGAAATTAGCGTCGCACCCGGTCAAATTCTCACTGCCGGTATGCGCTTAGGGGCGATCGAAGCAGAAGATCCGCGTGCAAAAATAGTAAGTGTTGTCTATTTTGCTGATAAAGATGGCAAACAAATTAAACCGGGCATGAGCGTGCAAGTTACTCCCAGCGTCGTCAAGCGAGAACGCTACGGCGGCATTATCGGCAAAGTAACTCGCGTTTCTCCCTTCCCCGTAACCAACCAAGAAATGTCAGCAATTATTGGTAACGAAAACCTGGCAAATAACCTATCGGAAAGTTTAAAAGCGGGCGGTGGCGCGCCAGTGCAAATCTTTGCTGAACTAGAAGAAGATTCAACTAATACCAGCGGTTACAAGTGGTCTTCCTCAAAAGGGCCCGCCCTAAAAATTACGTCAGGAACTACCGCCTCAGTCAGAGTACAAATCGCAGAACAAGCACCTATTTCTTACGTAATTCCCATTTTCAAATCTTTGACAGGGGTGAACTAATAACCTTTTGCTTTCCCTTCTTCTCTTTCCGCTCTTTCTTCGCTATCTTCGCGCCTTCGCGGTTCGTTAAAAAAATCTAATTCACAGCGCATATCGCAAACAACAAACAAAGCCATGAACTTATCCTCTTTTATACCCAAGAACTTATCCTCCTTGATTGCCAAATACAAGCTCAAACGCAAACTGCGACGCGCCCGCACTCCGACAATTTTGCAAATGGAAGCAGTCGAATGCGGTGCCGCTGCTTTAGGAATAATTTTGAGCTACTGGGGTTCAATGGTACCGCTAACAGAATTGCGGCGCGAGTGTGGAGTCTCGCGAGATGGCAGCAAAGCATCTAATGTCCTAAAAGCAGCTCGACTTTACAACCTGAATGCTAAAGGATTCAAAAAGCCGATCGAAGACTTAAAAACTCTGCCTCCTCCTTTTATTGTTTTTTGGAACTTCAACCACTTTTTAGTAGTAGAAGGGTTTACGAAAAAGCGCGTTTACCTCAACGATCCGGCTGGGGGGCCGAGAACAGTCACTCTCGATGAATTCGATCGCGCTTATACCGGTGTTGTCCTGACTATGGAACCGGGGCCTGACTTTGAAAAAGGAGGCAAAAAACCGGGAATTGTCCCTGCCTTAAGCTCGCGCCTGCAAAGTTCGCGGTGGGCGATCGCATTTTGTTTGGTAGCAGGATTGCTGCTAACTGTTCCCCGTTTGGCGGTACCGGCTTTCAGCCAAATTTTTATCGATGAAATTCTCGTCGAAAATCGTACTGAATGGCTGCGGCCTTTGGTGTTGGTAATGCTGTTCGCGACGATACTCCGGGGGCTGCTTGCCAGATTGCGGTTTGTTTACCTGCGGCGGCTGGCAGGTAAACTGTCGGTTTCGATGTCGGGACAGTTTCTTTGGCACACTTTGCGCTTGCCAATCGGGTTTTATGCCCAGCGGTTCACGGGGGAAATCAGCAGCCGCAACGAACTTAATGACGAGATTGCAGAGGTATTGTCGGGAAAACTGGCAACGACTGCGATCGACACGGTGATGATGGTTTTCTACGCTGCGATCATGCTGATGTACGATCGAGTGTTAACAGGTGTCGCCATTTTCTTCGCCGCCCTCAATTTCTTAGCCCTGCAATCTTTATCCCACAGCCGCGTCGATGCCAATACCAGACTCGCATCTGAAAGTGGCAAAGTCAGCGGAGTTTCGATCGGCGGCATCCAAGCGATCGAAACAATCAAAGCCAGCGGTTTAGAGTATGACTTGTTTGCTAAGTTTTCTGGCTACTATGCCAAAATGCTCAACGCCCAGCAAGAATTGGCACTTCCGTCTCAAATTTTGTCAATATTGCCCGGATTTTTGATGGCCCTGGCCTCAACCTCTATTTTAGTTGTCGGCGGGCTGCGGGTGATGAACGGCAGCTTGAGCATGGGGATGCTGATTGCATACCAAAGTTTAACGCAGGAATTTCTGACGCCAGTTAACAATCTCGTCAGTTTTGGGACGACGCTGCAAGAGCTAGAAGCCGATTTAAACCGTCTCGACGATGTTTTGCAAAATCCGATCGATCCTGAAGCCGAGAGGGGTAGAGGGTGGAACAGGCATTCGCTTGGGCAGGCAGAATCAGAAATTCCGTCCAATTCCCCACGGTCAATTGTAGGGACAAGAGCGATCGGCTCCCTTCCCAATTCCCCAACAAACATCACCTCAAACTCGTTTCAGTTACAGGGTTATGTCGAACTGCAAAACATCAGTTTTGGCTACAACAGATTAGATTCTCCCTTGATTGAAAATTTGACTGTCACCATCAAACCGGGGCAGCGGATAGCTTTGGTAGGTGGCAGCGGTTCTGGCAAGTCTACTGTTGCCAAACTGATTACTGGGCTTTACCAGGTTTGGGAAGGTGAAATTTTGTTTGACGGTGTTCCGCGCCAACAGATTCAGCGATCGATCCTCGCTAATTCGCTCGCAATGGTTGAGCAGGATATCTTTTTGTTTGCGGGGACTGTTCGCGAAAATCTCACTCTCTGGGATTCAACGGTGCCGGAAGCTGATTTGGTGCGCGCCGCCACAGATGCAGTGATTCACGATTTGATTCTGAATATGCCTGGGGGATATGACGCCCAACTCAGCGAAGGAGGTACGAACATGAGCGGGGGACAGCGCCAGCGTTTAGAAATTGCTAGAGCTTTGGTGAGAAATCCGGCGGTGTTGGTGCTCGACGAGGCAACGAGTGCCTTGGATGCTGAAACAGAGTTGATTATCGATCGCAACCTGCGCCGTCGCGGCTGTTCTTGTATTGTGGTAGCTCACCGCCTGAGTACGATTCGGGACTGCGACGAAATTCTCGTGCTGGAACGGGGGAAAGTGGTTGAGAGAGGTACTCACGAGGAATTGCGCGATCTCGCGGGGGCTTATGTTCGTTTGATTAGTTCGGAGGAGGCATAGGTTATGGAAGGCAATAATACGCGATCGCACGAAAATAACGGCACTGGATCGGGAGAAGGAAAGAATTTTTTCCCTAAAATTTCTGTTCGCGATCGCACTTCCCCGCCACCTTTACTCGTTCCGGCTGGGGAAGTGCGCCGAATTAGAGGCAACGAACCGCTGCGGCTGGATGACGCTGCGACAGTGTGGGTGATTGAGTCCGGCATTCTGGCCGTGTTTGCGACCAAGGTTGAGGCTGATGAAGCTGCGGGACACCGCCACTATCTGTTCAGTGTCAGGGCAGGCGAGGCTTTGTTTGGGGCGGCGCTGCGGGACGGGTGGGGTATGTTGGCAGTGGCGATCGAACAAACGGAATTGCGGCCGCTGGCGATCGCAGATTTTACCGCTTCCGTTGCAGCCGATCGTACAAATGCGATCGATCTCCTAGAAACATGGGTAAAACACTTAGGAGAACTGTTAACAGCAGACTTACCAGAAGCGGAAATCCCCAATTTCCACTCCCCAAATTCTCAATATTTATCACTGCAAATAGGAGAGGTGTTTGCGCCAGAAATCGATCGCCCAGTTTGGGTGCATCTCAGCAGCGGCACTGTCTGGTGGATGGGAATCGAGGATTTGAAACTAGATGCAAATTCGGCAATATTTCCGATCGCTCCTGGGATGTGGCTGGTGGCGGAAACTTCGGTTGAATTGCAAGTGATGGCAACCTCTCAACGGTCAAACAGCGAGCAAATTCCTGCTGGTTTGGCTTTGCTGCACGCCTATTTTTTCGATCGCTTGAATTTACAGATCGACAAGGAAACAGCAGCAGAATTTCAGCGATTTTTGCAGCGAGAGGAGCTCAATCAACAGGTGACAGACGGTGCTCTGGGACAACTTGCTGCATTGCTTCACTCTCAAGAAACCAAGTTTTTTGAGGATGAAACGCCTCTGCTTGCCGCTGCTGGGGCTGTTGGTAGGGCAATGGGAATCGCGATTTGTCCGCCGGCGAAATCTGCGGATCTGAGCCGGCTGAAAGACCCGATGGAGGCGATCGCGCGATCGTCGCAATTTCGCACCCGCCAGGTGTTGCTAGCCGGGAATTGGTGGCGGTGCGAACACGGGCCACTATTGGCTTATAGGGCCTCAGACAACAGGCCCGTGGCACTGCTGCCGCAGGGAAATAATTATGTTTTGTTTGACCCAACCGATCGAACTCGGCATCGGGTAACAGCAGCAGTAGCAAAGACGCTGTTGCCGGAAGCTCAAATGTTTTACCGGCCGCTACCGCTGGTAATTCACAACGTCATTCAAGTGTTTCGGTTTGGCACCAGAGGTTTTGAAAAAAGCCTGATCGCTGTGATCGGAATCGGACTCCTGGGAACGCTGCTGGGAATGATTACGCCCCAAGCGACGGCGATTTTAATCAACGATGCAATTCCTGGGAGCGATCGCATTTTGCTGTGGCAAATTGGGCTAGTGCTGTTGGCGGCCACCCTTGGAAAAACCGCGTTTCAAATAGCTCAAACAATTCTGACTGTGAGGGTAGAAAACGCTGCTGAAGGAGCTTTGCAGCCCGCAGTTTGGGACAAAATGCTGAATTTAAAACCAGCATTTTTCCGCACGTATTCCTCGGGTGATTTGCTGACTCGTTTGCAAGCAGTCAGCCAGATCCGCCGCAAACTTAGCGGTGCAACGCAGCGCACTCTTTTAAGTGCGGTGTTTTCTCTGTTGAATTTGGGACTGATGTTCTTTTACAGCGTGCGGCTAGCTTTAGTGGGAATTGGTTTAACTTTGGTAGCGGTGATTGTGACTGGAATATCTAGCGTTTTGTTGATCCGCAAAGAGCGGAAAACGGAGATGGCACACGGTGAAATTAACGGGCTGACAGTAGAGTTAATTAACGGTGTATCAAAGCTGCGGGTAGCTGCGGCGGAAGGGCGAGCTTTTGCAGCTTGGGCGAAAAAGTACAGCCAGCGAATTAAGCTAAAGCTGGGCATTAAAAGGATTGATGACAGCGTTTCGGTATTTAATGAAGCGCTGCCATTGGTGAGTTCTTTACTGATGTTTTGGTTTGCAATTCTGTTTATGCAGATGAATCAAGCTAAAGGGGAGCAAGGACTGAATGCCGGTACATTTTTAGCTTTTAATTCGGCCTTTGGAACTTTTCTGTCTGCTGTCATTGATTTGAGCAATACTTTGACTGATATTTTAGGCATTATACCGCTGTGGGAGCGAGCTAAGGCGATCGTCCAGGGAACACCCGAATCTGACCCGAGTCAGAGCGATCCGGGTCGCTTAAAGGGTCATATAGTGCTCGATCGCGTTACTTTTCGCTACCGCGACGACGGGCCGATGATTTTGGAGGATGTGAGCATTCACATCCAGCCGGGGGAATTTGTGGCGATTGTCGGGCCGTCTGGCAGCGGAAAATCAACTATTTTTCGGTTGTTGTTGGGGTTTGAAACGCCGCAAAGCGGGACTATTTATTACGATGACCAAGATTTGACGGGGGTGGATGTCCAGGCTTTGCGGCGGCAGTTGGGAGTTGTGCTGCAAAACGGTCGAATGACTGCTGGTTCGATATTTGACAACCTGACTTGCGGGGCATTGGTGACGCTGGATGAAGCTTGGGAAGCGGCGCGCATGGCTGGTTTTGCTGAGGATATCGAGCAAATGCCGATGGGAATGCACACTGTGATTAGTGAGGGCGGCACGAATCTTTCGGGGGGACAGCGGCAGCGGTTGCTGATTGCTAGGGCGATCGTCTTAAAACCGAAAATTATTTTGATGGATGAGGCTACCAGTGCTTTGGACAACCGCACGCAGGCGATCGTTACTGAGAGTTTGGACAAGTTGAATGCGACGCGAGTAGTCATCGCTCACCGCTTGAGTACGATCCGGAATGCCGATCGCATTTATGTAATAGAAGCCGGCCGTTTAGTGGAGGCAGGTTCGTTTGATGAACTGGCTAAACAAGAAGGGTTATTTGCTCGATTGGTGGCGCGGCAATTATAGCAGAAGGAAGAAGCAATAAAATCAAACCTGGTTTTTCCCCAAAACTAGGTTTGTTTGGTATTTATGCGTAATCTCTTTACGGTTGTTTCGGAATGATTTAACCGCAGTTGTAGGGTGTGTCACTTGCGAACAATCCCTAAATCTCACGCCATATCTAATAGCGACGCACCTTACACATTGGGTGGACGAAATAAACCCAAAAATTCTATTGCAGCAAGCTTTTTCTAAATAATATTAGATTTGTTTGTATTGCGGACTTAAGTCCGCTCTCATGCTGCGGAATAACTTCCGCTTTTGCGGACTGCCCTCATGCTGCGGAATGAATTCCGATGAAGGCGGACTGTTCAATACTGCAAACGAACAAACTGCATAAGTTAAAGCGACTGTTACCTATTAACTTGATATACAGACTCAATGCTTTCGGTAAATCCCAAAAACCGAATTGCATTGAAACAAATCATTGATTAGGAGACGTTCCATGACAACGATCGCAAATGCCCAAAAAGTTCAAGAAGTTATCGCCAAGGTTTGGTCTGACGAATCGCTGAAAACAAAACTGCTGGACAATCCAAAATCTGTTCTGGCTGAATGTGGGCTAGAGTTTCCCGCTTCTATGGAGGTGCAAGTGCATGAAAATACGTCGAGTTTGATGAACTACGTCTTGCCGCTGCCCAGCGAAATCCCACCAGGCGTGGATATGGAGGAGATTGAGCCCGTGGCGGGGAAGGTGATTAAGCTGGCATTGGCAGATGAAGCCTTCAAAACTCATCTGTTGAGCGATCCGAAGTCTGCGATCGCAGAAGCAACTAATATGACGTTGCCGATGTCCTTGGAGATTCGAGTTTACGAAGACAAGCCCACGGTTAAACACTTGGTTCTGCCCGTAAACCCTGCTAACTCCGAACTCAGCGACGCCGATTTGGAACTTGTAGCTGGTGGTAAGACTTCGGGCGCAACCAACGGCAAGATATGTGGTGGCGTTGGTGGAGGCGTTGCGGCTGGTTGTGGCGCCGCTGCCTTTACGACTCCGATAGCTGCTATAGCGAGCGGTGTTGCTGGTGGTGCCACAGGTATTGCCTCGGCGATTGCGAGTTAATAAGCTGCGATCGCAACTTTAGGAACATTGATTTAGACCTCAATAGCAGGGTTCAGTTTCTGTAAGATTTCTCAGGCAATTGTTAATTGTCTGAGGAATCTCTGGTACTTTCTCAAGGGTTAACACTGATGTTAAAAACACAAGACGATCGAGATCGGCGAGATCGGGTAAGCAGCCATCCCGATCGCGATCTCACTGCGATCGCCACTCAAGAGTTAGTCAATTTGACCGAAGGCGCGTTGAGCCTCGACGAGTTAGCCGATTATCCTTCCTATCCCGCTAACGATGCAGAACGCAGGCAAGCTCAACGACTCCTCACGCGATGGGAGGATCTGATTAAACGCCGAACTAGCGACAGAGGCAATTTCGATCGCCGACTTGCCTGGATGGGATTAACTCGGGAAACCGCATTCAATAGACTCCAAACTAAATCTTATCTCCAGCCACAAGATTTGCCAGACTGGGCGATCCAATTGGGTCGAATCCTGAATGAAGCGGCGTATCCTCCGTCTTTAACCGTCAAGAATTTGCTAGCAGATATTCAAACGAGCGATGAGCTTCTGTTTCCCGAATTTCTTCATCCCTTTATCTCCTATTATCTCGATCGGTTCGCGTTGGCTTGTCCAGATTGGCAATCGCAGGTAGAACCGCCGGCGATCGCATCCTTAGCGCGCAATCTACTCTCTCGCCTATCCACGCTTTGTGGCAGAACAGTGGCCTACGAAGTTAAACATCAAGACCAGTTGAGAGTATTAGCAGGCGAAAGTTCTCAGGAACGGTATCAAGATTACGTCAGTCGGGTGCTGGGAACCGCACGAGGTTTGTTTGATTTATTGTGTCGTTACCCGGTGCTAGCGAGGTTATTAGCGACTGTGACAAATCAAGCTATTGAGAACAGCATTCAATGGCTTAAACGCTTAACTGGCGATCGTACCGACATTGCAGCAACCTTCGGACAAGGAAAAGAACTAGGCAAGGTCGCGATCGTCGGGCCCGGTCTTTCCGATCCCCATGCTGGCGGTCAAACTGTCTGGTGCATTCAGTTTACCTCTGGTCTGCAACTGGCTTACAAACCTCGGAGTTTAGACATAGACGCAGCCTACCATCAATTGCTGGAGTGGCTGAATCGCACGGCAGCGACTCTGCGGCTGAAAGCTGCTCCAGTGTTGGCTCGGCAAGGCTACGGCTGGGTTGGCTGGGTTGAAGCAACCGACTGTCAAAATCGCGAACAAATCGCGCAATTTTACCACCGGCAAGGTGCACACTTAGCTCTGTTTTATATACTGCGCGGCAACGACTTTCACGAAGATAACTTCATTGCTGCGGGTGCTTATCCAATTCCGATCGATCTAGAAACAATTGGTTCCTTAGCTCTTAGCTATACTACTTCTGCGGAAATAGCAGCGTTACCAAAGCATTGGCAACCCGTTGCTGATTCGGTCATATTCACGTCGATGCTACCGCGCTGGCTGTCGGGTAATTTTGGTAAAGAAGCCGTTGCCCTGGCAGGCATTGCAGGTAGAGATCGATCCCAAGCTATGCCCGTTCAGTGGGGAATTTGGCAGAATCTGGGCACGACTCAAATGAGTTTGAAGCAAGAATATATATTCCCTAGACCTGGAACTTGCTTGCCTAAATTAGCAGGGCAAATTGTCGGAATGCAGCCTTTTTTAGCACAGGTATTAGAGGGTTTTACTTGTACCTATAAAACTTTTATGGCTCATCGAGATTTTCTTTTGAGTCAAGATAGTCCACTGGCAGCATTCCAACATCTTCCCACGAGAGTCTTAGTTAGGAACACAGAAGAATATGCCAGATTGCTGTTTTGGTTGACTGCGCCAGACAATTTAACTAGCGGAAAAGCCTACGATGTTGCCCTGGAAATGCTCTGCGACGGTCGGATCGATAGCAAACAAGAGATGCAGCCTTGGTTCAAACTTTTAGCTGCTGAAAAGCAATCTTTGTGGCAGCAGGATATTCCATATTTTGAAGGTTCGACATCTGGATGTTACCTGATGTCTCATGGAAAAATCTGCGTTGCCTCGGTTAACGAATATAGCAGTTACGAACTTATCCAGCAGCAGATCGAGGCGTTTTGCGAAAGTGATTTAGATTGGCAGCGCCAATTAATTCGGGCTTCTCTCGAAATGTTTTTCACGCCGAGCGGCTCGACCTTATCTGTTGTACAAACTGCTGCACAAAACGCGATCGCACCCAAAATCGGATTGGAACTCGATCGTCCTGGAGCATCTCGAATTCTTGAACATCTGAATCTTCTGGGAGAGACCTTTGTCAAACTGGCAGTTACTCATGCAGATGGCATTAGCTGGCTAACCCTCAATCGGCACCCCGACTATGCTTCGATTACTTCTTTAGTTAATCCAGCCCCTTGGTCTAGTATTGGGGCTGCGGGTACGGCTATTTTTCTGGCGAACTTAGCGGGTTATACGGGGAACAAGGCTTGGGCGAAGCTGGCGGTGGAAACCACCAAGAATGCGGCGCTGTCAGTTCAACGCCACGCCAACAACCATTCCTTCTTCATGTCGCTGCACTTGAAAGGTTGCAATGGATCGATCGCGGTCATCTATGCGTTGTTAGTGTGTCACGATCGCTTAGGAGATCGATCGTGCCTAGAACTCGCACAGGTTTTGGTAGAAGAAATCAGTGTCCAAGAGTGGGGACTTGTCGCCGATCCTGAATTCCTCAATGGTTCGGCTTCGGCTTTGCTCGCGTTAGTCCAACTCTACCGACAAATACCTGAACCGCAATTATTAGAGCGCGCCCAGGCGGTAGCGAAAGGGATGCTGTTGTATCAAGTCACAGATGGTATCCATGCGGGCGGCTTTAAAGTTCCGATTGCTGCACGGCCTTTGATCGGTATGGCTCACGGTACCGCAGGAATTGCTTGTGCGCTCTTTAGCTTATATCGCTTGACGGGCGATCGCGTTTTAAAATTAGCGATTCGCAAGGCTCTAGCTTATGAAAGGTCTCATTACGATCGAGAACGTCAAGACTGGCCCAACTTGCAGCATACAGGGGATACTCCCTCGTTTATGACGGGCTGGTGTGCCGGTGCTCCAGGAATCGGTTTAGCTCGCCTAGCCATGTTAGATGGTTGGGATGATGGCGATTTAATGCCAGAGATTGATGCTGCGTGTCAAGCCACCTTGCGTCATCTCGGATCGGGCGGACATCACCTGTGTTGCGGGGAGGCTGGACGAATTATTTTCTTGATTAATGCGGGTGTGTGTCTCAACCGCCCCCAACTTTATGAAGCAGCGGCCAAGGCTAGCATCAATACGATCGAGTTCTACGAACAACAGGGATTTTGGAAGTTGCAGGAAATTGCGGCGCGATCGATTATTCCTGGACTTTCGGATGGTGTGGCTGGGGTTGGACTATCGTTGCTAACGCTTTTAGAACCGCAGAAAACCTCTCATTTTCTGACATTATCTTGAACCAAAGACATAGGGCGAATGAGGATATCATCATGATTGAGGATCGGTTTCAACAAATTCCTCGAAGAGCAGATCTTTCCCAAGAAGAGTTTGAGCAAGATTTTTTACTCCAAAGAAAGCCCGTTATTTTGACCGATCTCTTTAAAGAGCAACCCATTCAAACGTTGGTGAATATTGAAAGTGTGCGGCGGCAGTTAGGAGAAATTCCACTCGTGGTTTCCGAAGGCACCCGATATCATCATCTGGCTCAAACCGATTCCTATTTGCAACCAGCTCGCTCTCTGACGGTGAATGACTATCTCGACTCGATCGATCGAGATCCAGAAACATCTCTACTATGTTCCGAGAATGCCTTGCCTAATGAAATTCAGGCACTATTTACGATACCAGAATATTGTCGGTTTGGAGATTGGGACGATCTAACGGCGCGGCTATTTTTGGGCAATGCTGGAAATTATGCCCACCTACACTTTGATGGCGACTTTCGTCAGGTTCTTTTTTACCAAATTTGTGGCAGTAAGCGGATTGCGATCGTTCCAGCTAATGCTGCTGCCAAATTGCTGCCAAATCAGCAGTGGAGCCTGGTATGTCTGGAACATTTTAGCGAGGCAGAAAAAGACGCTTTTATTGCTTATGCAGGTGGTGTGCAATGTATCCTCAATCCCGGCGAAGCTCTGTTTTTTCCGGCAGCGGTGTGGCATTATGTAGAGTATTTAACGACGGGGATGTCAGTCGCGCTCCGGTTTGGCCGCAATCGTTATACTAAATTTTTAGGAGATAAATGCCACCTTAACAGTAAGCTACAACGCATTGCTGCTAAAATGATTGACGAGCAGACAGTGCAGGAGCGGTATTCTCAAGAGTACGAAATCATTCAACAAGCTTTTTACCAGCCCGCCCAGACTTTAGGGGAAAAAGTTCGCCAGATGTCGATGGCTTACGATCTTGTTTGGAATGCGATCGCCGAGACAGTGGAACCTGTTTATCAAATCTCTCTTCCCGATCGATTGGCTCAGACGGCTTTAGAGATTCATGCCCAACATCGCTATGGCAATCTCATCCAACCTATACCACAATTTGGCGGTTGGGGATGGGCTAGTGCAAACTGACAATATTCGATCACAGAAGACACAGAAGATTAGTCTTTCAGCTTGCGGTTAATAAAAATCTGAGTGAAATCATGTCCTGTAAATTAGCCAAATAAGCTAGGGGCGGGTTCACCAACAATATCTGCTTCGATCGAGCGTGCGGGCTTAAGTCCGCACGCT
>JAUBOG010000832.1:0-1566 GCA_036700105.1 Microcoleus occultus BM001215583 | reverse complement strand
TTTTATTGCTGTGCTTTAGAATTTTTTGGGATTTTCGCTATCGGCTTTTAGGCAGGTTTTTGCACGCGGAAAATTCCCAGGTATACCCCAGCAAAAAACATATTACTCGCACCTTACAGATTGGATTAACTTCTAGTTTGGTGGGAGTATTAATCGCGTTTGTCGCTTCTGAAGAAACAGTTGCTGTAGTGCTAGCCAAAACTCTCAGTCAACCGCAAGCGATGGCTGCTTATACGCCAGAAAATGTGATTCGTTCCCTCGATATTTTTGTGACGATGGCAAACGTCAATCTGATCGGCGCTCACTTTTTTGGAGCTGTTACTTCTCTGGGCTTGCTCAATTGGGTAGAGGATTAATTGGCAGTATTGGCTCTCCTGTACCGGCGGTTAAAAATTCTTAATTCGCCAAGCAATTACTTGCTCCAAATCGCGGGCAAGTAATTTAATTTATTAACATATTTCCAAAATTTAATCTTACAATTTACTTGAATAAACTCAGTCAATAGGAGGAGACACGAGCTGCCAAAAATTGAGTAACATTTAAGCAAGTTTCAAACAATGGGTGAAGTGATATGGCTCTGATAAAGATTGAAGATTTCTACCCCAACTATCGGGATGATTCCTCGGATGTAGGCGACCTCAAAAACTACAGCGTTTATGCCGTTGGCGAGGATAAAGTAGGCTCGGTTAGCGACATTTTAGTGGATGAGCGATCGGGTAAATTGCGTTACTTTGTTGTAGACACGGGTTTTTGGGTGTTTGGCAAAAAAGTTTTGCTACCTGTCGGTATGGCGACGATCGATCGCCATGACAACCGCATCTATGCCAAAACCCTGACCAAAGAGCAAGTAGAAAACCTGCCCGACTTCAACGATTTGGAAACAGTTGATTATGACTACGAAGAGCAAGTGCGCGGCGTTTACCGTCCAGCGGCTGCTACTTCTGCTAAAACTAAGACTGCTGCTAAAAGTAAACCTGCTACTTACGATCGCAGCAGTTACAGCTACGAACAAGAACCATCATTGTACGATATTAGCGATCGCGACAATCAAAGCCTGAAACTGTACGAAGAACGCTTAGTCGCCAACAAACAACGTCAAAAAACAGGCGAAGTTGCAATTGGTAAGCGCGTGGAAACAGAAAGTGCCCGCGTCACAGTACCGGTGGAAAAAGAGCGAGTGGTAATCGAACGCACGGCCCCCACAAATGCAACAGCAGTCGATCCGGGCAATGCCAATTTCCGCGAAGGTGAAGTTGCTCGCATGGATGTTTACGAAGAAACACCCGACATCCACAAAGAAGCTTTTGTGCGGGAAGAAGTCAAAGTCAAAAAGGTTGTAGAACGCGATACAGTCACCGCACAAGAACAACTTCGCCGCGAAGAGTTAGACATAGATACTCAAGGTCGTCCGATCGTCAATCAGTAATCTAGAAGGCGCAGAAGTACGATCGGAAATCTGGCATCGCGATCGACAAGCTGTAGGGGCGGGTTCACCAACCATCTATAGCAATCCTAAATCATTTGTGAATTTCTTACTCCCTCCCCTTACTAAGGGGAGGGTTGGGG
>JAUBOG010000831.1:0-1567 GCA_036700105.1 Microcoleus occultus BM001215583 | reverse complement strand
CGTTACCCTGTATGTTTTTGCTGGGTTTTGCTAGAAAAAAACCTACACCTGTCAGGGGAGTGGCCCAGGGCGATCGCAATCCGTAGTTCTCGTTCTGTGGCGATCGCGGTTGGGACGATCGGGATTTATCTTCAGGAAATCTAAACAGAATTAATTATCAACAACAAATCTGCTATTGTCTACCCTATAAAAGATGCAAAATATTCTCATCTATGGCGAGAATTTGCTGTTGAAAATAAATAGTTACCTAACTACGCCAAACACTTGTTATGACGATCGTCCTAACGGCTACCGAACTGCAAGAACTTTACAACGAATCTTGCCAGCAAACTCTGTACTCCCCAGCGCATGAACCGTTTGTGCATATCTACCAAGTGCCTGACGCGATCGGTAGTGGCATTGAGCAGGACATTGAAGTATTTCCCGGTGTGTGGTTATGGATTGGGCGTTGCCACTGGCGGGATGACATCCAGATCGAATATCCAGAAACCGAACATCCAATTCAGTTTGGTTTTAACATTTCAGGACGGTGTGTAAATAGCGACGGTGGGCAACTTAGCCAAAACAACACCATGATTTCTGGCAGCGGCATTCAGCGGGAGTTGGTGGGTACATCGTTTCCAGATGAAATTGATTTGGGAGTTGATGTTTTTATGTCGCCCGATCGCCTGTCAACCTTTTTCCCAGATGCTTCTGGACAACTCCCGGCTGAATTGAACTTTTTGGTTAAGACCAATGATTGGCAAACGTTGATCTATCCCAAAAGTAATCGTGCAATTCAACGCACTGTACAGGAGATTGTGAACTGCCCCTATCGGGGGTTTGAGAAGCGTCTGTTTCTTCAAGGAAAGGTACACGATCTGATCTCGTTGCAACTGCTGTCAGTGTTGCGCGATCGCGGCAGTTTACCACCTCCGCCTTGCCTGAAATCGTCCACCATTGCCAGCATTCACCATGCCAAAGACTTATTGTTGACCGATCTAGAAAATCCGCCTTCTTCTTTGGAGTTAGCGCAACAAGTTGGGGTGAGCGATCGCACTTTGCAGCGCGGTTTCCGAGAACTGTTTGGCATAACGGTGTTTGAGTGCTTAAGGCAGCAACGCATGATCCGGGCAGAACAATTGTTGCGAGATGGCAAAACGACCGTTGCAGAAGTGGCAAATCGGGTGGGTTACGCCCATCTGAGCAGTTTCGCAATTGCCTTTAAGCAGCAGTTTGGCATCGCACCTAGCGAGTGTGTAATGGGCAAAAAGCGACTCTCATAGAGCGATTCCGTCGTTTGATGAAAAAATTTCGGTAAAAAAGTCGGTTTCGCGTTAATGTGTCGGTTTCGCGTTAGACAGAGCGATCGCAACTTCTTTAGACTGACCCTTTGTTGCAATTAGGAATAAGTTGCAACAAAGTGAATGCTGGTGTAAAGGAGTCAGGATGAGTAGAGTTTTCTGGGTTACAGGTAGTAGTGCGATGCTGGCACTGTTGTTGGGTGGAGCGGTTGGGGCAGAGGAGATATCTCCCCTAGAGCGTGTTTGCACACCTGGAGATCCCCCCCAGCCCCCCTTAATAAGGG
>JAUBOG010000830.1:0-1572 GCA_036700105.1 Microcoleus occultus BM001215583 | reverse complement strand
ATTCCGGCTGTGCCGGAATGACAAGCGAGGACACGGCAGTGCCGTTTCTTGCGCGCCCGATGAATTGTAGGGAAACGGCATTGCCGTGTCCCGATATCGGGTAATGTTAATTCCGATACAACCGGAATTGATATGAGATGTTGCACCGCGATCGATCGACCTTTTGGGAGGGGGCAGAATAGCCGCCCCACACGAAGTATACTCTTTGTGGAATAGGCCGGCGTCGCCTGTTAAGAAAGAACGATGCAAGATGTAAATTAAAATCGGTCTTTCATCCCGCGCAACCGAGCGAAGGTTTGCACCGGATCGCGGCTGTTGGCGGCTGACTGAAGACTCGGAGAATCCCAGCGCAAAAATGGGTTTGTGCTTTTTTCGATGCCGATCGAGGATGGTATCGTGGGTTGATTGCGGCTGCGGGCTGCTTGGACTTCCCCCCAGCGCTGCTGCAAATCGAGATTGTCGCTATCGACAGTCAGAGCAAATTGCAAGTTTTTCAGCGTGTATTCGTGGGCGCACCAAACTCTGGTATTGTCGGGTAAGTTTCGCAATTGTTCGAGGGAAGCTAGCATTTGGGCGGGAGAGCCTTCTTTGAGTCTGCCACAGCCTCCGGCAAATAAAGTGTCCCCGCAAAACAATTCGCCGGTTTCCCCTGGGTTGCTGGGCGGGAAATAGTAGGCTATGTGGGCTTTTGTGTGGCCGGGTACGAAGAAGATTGCGGCGGTTCGATTGCCAAATTCCACGCGATCGCCCTGATGTAAAAATACTTGCTGTCCGGGAATTCTGCCTCGGTCTTCGGCGCCGCCGTAAACTGTAATTTGGGGAAAGCGATCGATCAGTTGCTGGTTGCCGCCTACGTGGTCGCTGTGGTGGTGCGTATTGAAAATTGCGGTTAATTCGGCTCCGAGTGCTTGCAGTTGCTGCAAGACCGGCTCGGCGACTGCTGGATCGACGACTGCTGCTGTGCGGCGATCGCGATCGTGCAGCAAGAAAATATAGTTGTCGGACAGTACCGGAAGCCGATAAACCTGCATAAAAAACTGCCTCTCTAGGGAAATTATTATAGAATTAAATGGCTGCAAACGCTATCAAAAGGAACTATTCAGAATTATCAACTCCGCACATCTATCTTTGGGAGTAAAATCCTGATACCTGACGTTTGCTGTTGAGCAAATTAATTTGTGAACTGTAGTATCCACTATTTTTAGGTCAACAACTGCCAGCAGCTTTGACTATTCTGACATAAAAGCCATAAATAAATGCGAACATCTCACAGCAAATCGAACTTGACAATTTCTCAAATGGTCGATCGGATTGTAGCATCTGGCAAAATCTCTCGCCGGGAACACTTAGTTTTGACTTCTGCTATCTTGTCCGATGATAAAATATCAGAGGAGGACAGACATCAAATCAATCGGATATTTGATTACATCCAAATTGGTCGCCTCAAGTTTATCGATTGAACTTGTAAACTCCCCACATAAGTAGGGACACTCCAAAAGCCCATTAGTGTCAACTTAAGACTAAAACCCTTGATAAATGTCGCTTTTACCCCAGTCTAGATCCCCCCTAACC
>JAUBOG010000096.1:0-16772 GCA_036700105.1 Microcoleus occultus BM001215583 | reverse complement strand
CAATCTGTTGAGCTTGTGTGTTTTTATAGCTTAACCGAAAAGAGTGCCTTTTTTTCTGTTTATTTTGGGTTCAGATTGCACTCAGTTTTTTCACTTCTCTGCTGCAAAAGCGATCGCATCCCTCTTTAAAAACTGTCCGGAGTATTGCTATAAAATATATAATTATGAAATGAGTTTAAATAGAAGCCCTCCACGAGATTGAGATGTTGCGAGATCAAAAAGCTAAGGTGGCAGATCAGGCAATCCATACATTATGTGTTGCCGCCTTTTGTGCGACACGTAGTGTTATCTTACCTTCTGTACTTTCAATGTTATAAGCTGGAGCTTTTCAATGTCGGACGCACAGAATCAGCAATCTAACTCCAACGAAGACAAAACATCCCAGAGACAAAAGTCAGGTGAGCAAAGTCTGAAGAAACCAGCCCCAGGAAACCCTCCGGCAACTCCTTATAACCAAAGGACAAACTCCATGAATTTCGGGCAGGGTAAATCTGATGGAGAAGTAGAATTCTGATTCCAGAGGCGATCGCTTCGAGTGGATGTTGTGGTGGATGTTGGGGTAGAAGAGAGGAACCCTAGAAGTTGAAGCGTGACAAATGACTGACCCCGCCCATTGAACAACTGGATTTGCTAGATACCGACTATGCCGACATCCTTGCAGCTGCAGCCATCCATCATTTGAAATACAACTGGTAAAATCGGGGATTAACCCATTAGAAGCCCGTATCAAAACCGATTTCCTCACTCTGGTGCGCCAAAAACCCGATACTCCTGAAGGATGGGCAGCTTTAACCGAGTCTTGGGAAGCAGCTTGCCAGCTATAAGCCCACCGTTGAAGATTTTCGCTTACTGATAGAATTGCTGTGGGAGAATCAAGACAGTGTTGAAGTTGACATTGACCTCACATTCCGTACCCTCTACTGTCACAATCGGTTTTTTCGGAATTTTGAGAACCAACCAAGTTACCTTTTAGACAACGTACAAGAAAATTATTTGGGCGATCGCCACTCAAAAATGCTCAAAGACCCGCTATACAGGCGGAAGAAATTCTGCGAGGAGCTTTGAGTTAAGGGAAGAAAAAATTGTAGAAGCCTATATTTTCGAGGTTTATTGACAGGTTCCCGGCAGCACATTAAAATAACTTATCAGAATCCATATTGATTATGAGCAAACTCAAAGATTTTTCCATCGCCACTGCCAGAATGATGCCCGTTATTATCCTGGCAGATGTCAGTGGCAGTATGGCAGCCTATGGCAAATTGGCAGCCCTGAACCGAGCGATCGCGGAAATGATCGCAATTTTTGCCTCGGAACAGGATGCAGGGGCCGAGATTCATGTCGCTGTCATTACATTCGGTGGAGATGGAGCTAACTTTCACCAGACACTACAACCAGCCTCGCAGATCCAGTGGACAGATATGGAGGCGAAAGGACCAACCCCGATGGGTGCGGCATTTGAACTGGCGACTCGGTTTCTGGAAAACAAAACAGAAATTCCCAGTCGCTCTTACCATCCCAATCTCATCTTAATCTCTGATGGACAGCCCACTGATGAGCGGGGACGCATTTCCGATAACTGGAAAAAACCTCTCGAACAGTTGTTAAATTCAGACCGGGCTTCTAAGGCTTTACGCTTTGCAATGGGTATCGGTCCTGATGCAGATGAAGAAACGCTCAAGGCATTTCTCATTGGGCAACATCCCGAAATTCCGGTATTTCGGGCCGACGAAACTAGAATTGAACAATTTTTCCGCTGGGTCACAGTAACGGTTTCCAGTCGCTCTAGAAGTGTTAATCCCAATAGCGTTTCTCCAATTGACTTCGATAATCTTGAAGAACTTTTGGACGTCTGATGTTAACTCCACCTCAGCCTGGTTTAGAATATTTTGGAGCATCAGTTCGAGGGCGATCGCACATCCAACAGATTCGCCCGAATGAGGATGCCTGGATGGGAATGTCTGGTGCGTTTGGCACAGCCATTGTCATCAGTGATGGGATGGGGTCAAAACCGAATGCTCGGATAGGAGCACAAATGGCTTGCCGAGCTGTCAGGGATGCCTTGAAGCCTTGGGCGAAGTCTGAGAACGCACCTGCTGCAACCCTGCTCCGTTTAGTTCATCTTTTCTGGGGATTGCGTGTCCTACCCCAGAAAGAAGAGGACAGCGCAGCAACCTGTCTTTTTGTCGCAGTATTGCCTTCAGGTGAATTAACAATCGCTCAGCTAGGGGATGGTATTGCTGCAATTCGGAATGCTGATGGCAGCCTGGAAATTCTGCAAGGTGAACGCCAGGGATTTACCAACCAGACTACTGGGCTTGGCATTGCCAAAACAACGAAGGATTGGACAGTGATTACGAAACCAGCCTTATCACCCAATGCTGCGGTATTACTGGCGACGGATGGTATTGCTGATGATTTAGTAGCCGATCGCACTGGAGATTTCATTCATACCCTAGTTACTGAGTTTGGGTCAATGGCTCCGACGGCTCGCCGACGCGCTTTACATCGGGAGCTCAGAAATTGGGCTACTCCCAACCACCTGGATGACAAAACCCTGGCAGTGATCTGGCGCAAGCAAGCAGAGGATGAACACAAATGAATCTTGAAGGCAAACGGATTACTGATGAACTCGGGCAAGCCTACGAGCTAGAGCGAAAATTGGGCGAGGGTGGACAGGGAGCAGTATACTCCGCAAAAGGCGGCAGACAAGCGATCAAAATCCTATTTAATAGCTCTAGCAACAGTCGGCGTGAGTTGCTTCGAGGACAGTTGCAGAATATCCGTCTAATGCCTGAGCTACGAGATATGGCGATCGCCAGACCTCTGGTAATGCTCCAAGCACCTTACCTGGGATATGTAATGGAACTCATTACGGGAATGGTTCCCATATCACGGCTGATTAATCCTCCTCGCGATCTGGGCCATCGGGGAGAGTGGTATTTGAGCGGTGGAGGATTGCGTCGTCGCCTACTGTTACTAGCACGTTGCGCTGAAGTTCTTGCTCAACTACATGGTAAAGGGTTAGTTTACAGCGATCCATCACCTAACAATATTTTCGTCTCCACTGATTTAGATGCCCACGAAATTCGTTTGATTGATGCAGATAACCTTCATTACGAAAGCTCCTCATCTACACAAGGTTTATATACACCTGGTTATGGTGCGCCAGAATTAGTTTTGGGAAAATCTGGGGTTAATAGCTTAACGGATGCTCATGCTTTTGCCGTTATTGCTTTCAAAACACTCTGCTTAATTCATCCTTTAATGGGGGATTTGGTTGAGGAGGGTGAACCAGAGTTAGAAGACAAAGCATTACAGGGTTCTTTGCCCTGGGTGGACGATCTAAGCGACCAAAGCAATGCCACGCATCACGGCTTTCCCAGAGACATCGTGTTATCTCCCAAATTAAAGGAACTGTGCCGGCGCTGCTTTAGTGAGGGGTTACGAGAACCAGTAAAACGACCAGGAATTAGTCAATGGGTTGAGAATTTGTATTCGGCGGCCGACTTCACAGTGGAGTGTCCTGATTGCGGTAGCACCTACTACGCCAATCAACAATGCTGTCCCTGGTGTGACTACCCTCGTCCACTTCTGATGGAACTGCAAATCAAACGATGGGAACCGCTGCCAGATGTGAGAGAATGTCAAAGGTTTCTCTCAAAGCAGGAAGTTCTGCCGGCTCTGGCACTGACAGAACGCCAACCGTTAATCCTGACGAATCGAATTATTAATGGCAGAAGAGGAGCGGATCACCTTGAGACTGCGATCGAACTCCAAATCGAAAGAACTAACGTTCGTGTTCGCAGTCTCAATGGGCAATGTTTCTGGCTGTCGTCTTTTGATGGCGAACAACGAACGGTTGTAGAAGTGCAGGATGGATGGAAACGATTTCCAGCCAACGATCGACGTTATACGTGGCTGCTGCATTTTGCCCCTACCGATCGCCCGCACCGTCTTGCAACATTCAGATTTGTCTCTGGAGAACAATCATAATGAGAGTCAGCGATATTCAAAGTGAACCAATCCACACCATTGAAGTTGAACGGAGCGATCGCACCTCATTTGATGGTCAAGAATTCCTATCCATCAAGAATGAAGTTTTCCTACACAGAGATGAGATCGGCAATGACATTCTTCTGCGTCATGGCTCAGATATTTGGAATATTCAAGGTAAAGACCAACAGAACCAGACACAGTTAGAAGGCATTCTTGAACGTAATCTACCAACCTTATGCTGGTTGCTGGAAATCCGTCCGAAACAACAGTCCCCCAATCAACTTTCCATTAAAGTGCATGAGTTTCCAGGTAAGCTCTACATCCCCAATGAAATGCAGTTTGGTGTTGATGAAAAAATTATTAACGATATTCGTAAGCGGCATCTCCGCCGTTCCGATCCGGTTGAGCAAATCATTGATTGGCTAACTCGTGAACTCCTTCTACCTCCAGCAAGTGAAAGCTCAAAAGCACGAATATTAATGCGAACTGGTAAAAACTACCAGGATGGACTGGAAAACTCCTTCCAGCTATGCGGCAACAGGATTACAGTTGATGTGCGGACTGATGACAGTCGTTTGCGGGTTGAGCGAGTCGCGAAATCACGATCGCCAAAAGATGCTAGTCAGCAGCGCCCTCTAATTTTATTAGAAGCACCAATGTCGTTCTGTGATATGTCGATCGCCGGGACACTACGAGAAAGCATCAAAACAGAACTAGACGCACTTACCAGCAATGCAGATACTTATCTGTCCTTATGGCGGGAATATAACGAATTGGAGGAAAAGGCGATCGTCCAAAAAGCAAATGAGGTTGGCTGGATCGCTTACTCCTCTGAAGAAATGTTAGCGTCGGGCGATCATCGCTTCCACCTTGAAAAAAAGGCGAATTTGCAGGAAAGGTTGCAGGGATTGAGGGATCGATCTAAGTTTTCTCTGGAAGCGAGCGAGCGAGAACCTGACTTGAGCAGTTTAGAAAGTGTTGCTAGCGGCCAGAAGTTTTTTGGACAAATCAGTGATATTGATCCTCAAAATCTGACTCTGGACATCCGCCCATCTAATCCAGATGAATTGCTCTCTCCACCACCAAACGGATTTCTGTTTGTTTCTCTTCAAGGCGATCGCACCAGCTTAAATCGGCGTAAATGTGCCGAAGAGCTGATCCGAACAGCAACCTGCCCTATGCCTCAACTGGGGCTGATCTTACAAGATCAAAAAATTCCCATTTCAAATTATCGCCAGCATAAGTTACTGGATAAAACCGTAAGGGAAGCTTTTCAGGGTTCCCCCACTCCCCGCCAGAAAGAGGCACTGCGGGTCGCTATTAATACGCCCGATATTGCTTTAATTCAAGGCCCACCAGGAACAGGTAAAACCAAAGTTATTACTGCGATTCAAGCCTATCTGTCTGAAATTGAAAAGAACAGAAATGGCACAGTTTCTCATCGTTTGCTCCTGACCAGTTACCAGCATGATGCAGTTGAAAATGTGGCAGAACGAACCGTCATATTTGGGCTTCCGGCAGTTCGGGTTGGAGGTAAATCTAGTCGTAGCGATGCCCCAGATAATGTCGATCGCTGGCGTAGAGAGCGAATTGAGGTACTAGAAGCTGAACGGGCTAGCTGGTCTGAACTGCCAGAGACAGCTTTGTTGCGTGAGGTACAAAATCGCGTCACGGGTTATGTACTAACTCCAGGAAATTTGCAGCAAACAGCAAAATTGCTAGAAGACATTTACAATTTGACAAAACTTAGGATTTCGGGAGAACTTAGCAATCGCCTTTTAGAACAAAGCCGTACCCTTACATTAGGAAATTCCACCAATTATTCAATCAATAACGAAGCTAGAGAATTAGCAATTCAAGCAATCAAGTCGCTCCGAATTGAACCAATTTCTTTCTCAGATGACGGACCGACTGCGGCCTACAAAACTCTGCGTCGCCTTGAATCATTAAATTTATTATCGGATGGCGATCGCCGCCTTCTAGAAACAGCAGCCGATTGGGATAATTTCGAGTTTCCTGGTGAGCCTCCTTTTCTCAATGATTTGGCAAACCTCCAAATCAGAATTTTAGATCGACTCACTCCTACAGCAAATGATTCAATAACCGCACCTGTTGCCAATCCTGAGATCGAATCTCTATTAGAACAAGTGCGAGAGGCACTAACAGAGCAAGTGCGTCAATCCCAGTCTGGAGTCGAAGCTGTTTTAGAGGAATACCTAAACGACTTGAGAAGCGACCCTAATGGCGTCCGGCAAATGCTGCGAAATTACACCGTTGTTTTGGCAGCTACTTGTCAGCAGGCAGTAGGCAGAGAAATGGAGTCCACAACTGGAAATGTTGATAGTGTTTTTGAGACAGTCATTATTGATGAGGCAGCCAGGGCTAATCCCCTAGACTTATTTATTCCAATGGCTAAGGCAGAGCGACGGATAATTTTAGTCGGCGACCATCGCCAGCTACCCCACATTCTGGAAGAAGGTGTCGAACGTCAACTGAATTCATCGAACCAGACAACTCAAGATGCCCTGAAGAAAAGCTTGTTTGAGCGGCTATTCAAACAGTTGCAGGAATGGGAAAAACGGGATGGCATTAAGCGCACCGTGACGCTGGATACTCAATACCGGATGCACCCAATCTTGGGTGATTTTGTTAGCCGCACCTTCTATGAATATCATGGAGAGCCTCCCATTAAGCCTGGTAGACCAGAAAAGGAATTCTTTCACGAGCTCCCGGGTTATCAAGATAAGGTCGCTGCCTGGATTAATGTCCCCCTCAATTTAGGAAGTGAAACCAAAGGACAGAGTAAGTCTCGTCCTGTAGAAGCCAGACGGATTGCAGAAGAACTAAAACGCCTCATTGAACACGACTCTCGTCTGACATTTGGGGTGATTGCCTTTTACAGAGCCCAGGTGACAGAACTCTGGCAGGAACTTTACAAGCTGGAATTAGCAGAACCTACAGATGACGGTAACTATCAGGTTGCTTCAGCATGGCGAGAAACAACAAATCATGATGGTAAACTCGTTGAGCGATTGAGAATTGGCACTGTTGACGCCTTTCAGGGCAAAGAATTCGATGTCGTGTTTCTCTCTGTGACCCGCAGTAACAATATTCGAGCAACACCCGATCGCCCAGAAACTTATCGCCGGAAATATGGCTTTTTACTCTTGGAGAATCGTCTTTGCGTGGCCATGAGCCGACAACAGCGGTTGCTGATTGCTACAGGTGACTTGGAGATGGTCAGAGCCGAAGCCGATCGGCCAGAGAGCGAACGTCAGGCAATTCGTGAATTAATTGCCTTTTATGAACTCTGTAAAACACCTCACGGAAAAGTTTTTTAGGACAACTGCCATGCCTTTCCGCAATGATACTTCTGTTCTCTATTACAATCCTTTACCCAAGGCCCGTTGGAGTAAGCGAGAATATTTGCTGTATCCCGTTCGTATGTATCGAGTTGTGGCGCCCCGTGTCTCATCTCGTAAAGTCAACATCTTAGAAAAAGCAGTTTTGGGAATGTGTCGCGCCGGCATCACTGAAGCTGCTAAAATTGGTCATCACCTTAATATTGGCAAAGATCTAACAGCCCTCATCATCTCTCAACTTGCCGATCGATATTACGTTGACTCACGTGGAAACCTTACTCAAAAGGGGCAAAAAGTGCTGGAAGACGAAACTTCTATCGTCCAGGATGTTACTGCTGGGTTTATCTTCCAAGATCCGTGGACAGGTGACTTATTTCCACGCTTTGCAGAGCGCGAAGAGTACGCTGATGTCCGCCTCAATGATTCAGGGTTTCCAGAATTAATCCTCGGTACAACAGGTAAGCCAAATTATCAATGGGCTTTTATGCCGGAAGTCAAAAATACGATCGAACGGCAACCTTCTCCAACTGAAATTATTAAGGCGGTTCGAGAGCATGAAAGAACTCGTAAAAATGTCAGTCGTATCAAAGACGATGATGATGATGATACCTGGGTTTTTGAGAAACTTCCGACTCTCGATCGCGTAAGTTTTATTAATGAGGAACCAACCGATCTATGGCTGGCAACTTGTATCTATGTACCTGAAGATATTTCAAGTGGGAATGTCTGGAAAGTTTATGATCCGTTTGGCTTAGGAGATAGCCCCTGGTTACTCCGCAAGTTAGAGAAACACCGAAAAAATCAAACAATTCAGGGATTAGAGAATTTTTTGCTTAATATGCTGGGCGACCAACGAAAGGAGCAATTCAATAACCTTGATGATTGGCTAATCCTGGCCGATCGGGAAGCCTGTTTACAGGTTGAGGATAAATTGACTCCTGCAATTAGAAGGTGGGAGGAGTTATTTGATGATATTGTCGCCCTTGAGCGATTATATATTGAGGCGAAAGAGGTGAAAGATTCTCGAATTATTCTTGATAAGATTAACAATATTTTGATCGCCTCACAAAACGCCTCTGAGAGACTTTTTAAGGTACTTCAACAAGAATATTCCACACATAATGTCTGGACAAGACTCTCACAAAGAACACAGCATAACCATGAACCACTTAATCAGTTTGCTCAAAGTGCAGGATTCACAATACCACTACCTCCCGGATTATTAAGTGTCGATCGCAATAAAATTCGTATGGCCGCCGTTCACGGAAATGGCTCTTTGCGATCGCTGATGTTGGCTGCACTTCTGGCAACTCCAGATCATTCAACCCATCCCTTAAAGGTTGCAGCGAAAAAATACCCCGAACTGCTGCATCAGTTAGATCAACTAGCTCAAAAGCGCAATTCCTATGCGGGGCACGCGACAAGCCAGCACACTACTCAACCATTAGGGCTTACAGACGCGGTGCAACAAATCGATACCGTGTACAGGTTAGTCGCTGGAACATTGCAACTGTCTTATCAACCGTAAACATTTACCTTTCTCAGGATTAATATGGCTCGCAAAAAACCAGGTAATCAAAATCAAACCGGAGTTAAACACCCTGGAGGCAATGGAAAAAGTGATACTAATGCGGGAAGAAAAACATCAAACTCCGAAAAAATAGACTTCTCTAATGAGCAGATTAATGCCTTATCTGCCCAGGCTTCAGAACAGCTTACGGAAGAGGATTTAGAAACATTAGACTCATCCCCTCCAGAGAGTTTTGACCTTAAGCAGCTTTGGAAGAAAGCAGAAATTTTTGATGTAGCTACCAAGAGCCTGGAATTGGAAAATCAGAAACTTGAGAGCCAGAAACAAGAGTTAAAGGTTAAGCAGACTGATTTAGAAGACCAGAAGCAGAAATTGACGGAAGCATCTAAACTGTTACGAGAGGATCGAGAGCAACTGAATGGACAACTGGCAGAGGTAAACCAACAAGAGCGCCAATTTCAAGAACGCGAAGCTAATGCAACAGCCGGATTTCTGACCCAAAATCGAGTTGCCCTATCCCAATTGGAACAACAGATTGCACAAGTCAGCCAAGAGATCGCGCAAGCTCTTAGCAAGAAGGTCGAGATCCAGGAACAACTGACAGAAGAAATTGCTCATAAGTATGCTGAATTTGAGCAGAAAATTTTTACAGAAAGACAGGAATTAGACCAAGAGCGGCAACAACTTATTGCAGACCGCAAACCATTGAGGAAGGAGCAAAACAGGTTAGAAATTGACCGTGAGTTACTGGATGAAGAGCGGCAATATTTTGAAGAAAAAGTAGAGCAACGTGCAGCCGCAAAAATTGCGAAATTAGAAATTGATATAGCAATTCGAGAGCAACTGTACAAAAATTCTGAGCAGAGATTGAAGGAATTAGCAACCAAGTATGCCAACTTGGTTGATGCCAATAGGCTTTTTAAAGACCGTAATCCCGAAGAGATTTTGGCTGAGTTAGAAGACTTGCGCCGACGGAATAATGAATTAGATCAAAAATTATCTGAACGTCCCACAGAAGCTGCTGCGAGACGCTTGGAAGATTTGGAGGTTCAGAAAGAACAGTGGGAAGCAGAAGGTTTTCGACTCAGCGAAAAAGTACAGCAATTAGAGCGTTCAGCAGCCATTAATCGAATCGCAGTTCTTAATTTGGAAACGTTGCGGGATGAAAAGGAAGCTTTAGAAGCTAGCAATAATCGTCTTCGAGCAGTGCTGGAAGAGTTAAGGGTAAACGTCAATGATGCGATCGCTCAATCTAAAGAGCGTAGCCCCTTTGAGAAATGTGTCCAACTGGATAAAGATGAGAATTTGCAAATTGCTCCCCCACTTTCACAGGAATCAATTGATCTTGCACAGTTTGCTGAAGACCTTCGTTATCGTATTGCTATATCTCCCTTAGAGAAGGGTAAGCGGTTGTACTACTCAGAACAGGACATCCGAGCATTCTTGGGTGGGATTGCGATGAGTAAACTCCACATCCTACAAGGTATCAGTGGCACGGGTAAAACCAGTCTCCCTATTGCCTTCGCACGTGCATTAGGACGACGAGGCAGAGAGAACTATAAACTGGTTGAAGTACAAGCAGGATGGCGCGATCGCCAGGATTTAATTGGCTACTACAACTCTTTTGAAGGGAAATTCTATGAAACAGAGTTTCTCACAGCTTTGTACGAGGCTCAGTGTCCCGAATTCCGCGATCAAATTTATATCATCATCCTAGATGAAATGAATCTATCTCGCCCTGAACAGTATTTTGCCGACTTTCTTTCCAAATTAGAACAGGATGCCCCTGAACTGATATTAAATACCGATTTAGAACGCCCCTCACCCAAACTTTTCAATAAGAAGGACACACTGAGCATTCCACCCAACGTCTGGCTCGTTGGAACGGCAAACCAGGATGAAACTACTTTAGAATTTGCCGATAAAACTTACGATCGCGCTCATGTAATGGAACTTGAACGCAGTCAGGAAAGCTTTGATATTCCTCCTAAACTTTCACCAAGATATCCCATCTCTTATAAGGCACTGACAACTGCTTTCAATGAAGCTCAGAAACAACATCAGAGTAAAGCTACTGAAGCATTCGACTTTCTGAATTGCTACCTATCTGAGAGATTGGAAAGTAAATTCAAAATTGGTTGGGGAAATCGACTACAACGTCAAATTAATGATTACATCCCGGTTGTGATTGCGGCAGGAGGTTCCCTAACTGAAGCGACAGACCACATTCTGGCAACTAAGATTTTGCGAAAAGTGCGCGATCGCCATGACATCCAATCAGAAGATCTGACCGAACTTAAGAAAACGATAGAAACTTTATGGTCTGAACTAGGTACAGAGAAACCAGTCAAGTCATTGAACCTTCTGCAATCGGAGTTGCAGCGGCTTGAGCGAGGAACATATTAATTATGCAGTTTTACAATCGCTTAACTGGACAGACTCGTAAAGAAATGCCGACTCGGTTATTGTTGGGTCAATGGCAGATTCATACTGAAACAGAAACAGCTACAGTCAATGCTGTCCCCATCTCACCGCAATCCAGACTATATGTTTTTCCTGATACTGGGAAACGCTGTTCAATAATAGTGTTAGATGAAAGTAGAAAGGAACAATCTTTTCCTGATTGGCAAATTCCTTCTGATTTGCTGTTGGAAAGCCTGGGCTTTTTTGCGGGAACCCTCGATAACCTCGATAAACTCGATAAACTCTCAGGTAATTTATGGGAGAAATGGGTAAATACATCGCCACTGGTGCATGATATTGGAAAAACTATTCGTCCCCAAAGATTAGAGGAACTTCTGGAGAGACATATTGGACATATTGAGGAAATTTGTCATCGTCCAAGAACTTATCTCAAGATGGAAACCGACAGATTACCTATCTCCCGCGTGCAAAGGATTTCGCCCCATGCTACAGAGTTTTTGTCGGCTCATACAGAAGACTGGGAGAAACGAACGTTTCGGAATGTACGTCCGAAGAGAGTTTTATGTCTGATCCGAGAAGACCTGTTAGATATTTATGAGAACAAAGTCACCGCTCGATTAATTGATCATCTGCTGGAATACCTCCAGAAACGAATTATCGAAGTGAAGGCTCTTCAAAGAGAGTTAGAGCAAGCAGATGACTTCTCTAAAGACACTACTCAAAAAATTTATTGGCGAAACCGACACCGAATTTGTAGCCTTTGGGGCGATCAGTTTCAAGACGGAACTGCCCTGAAAACAGCGGAAAAGACACTCAAACTATTGAAACAGTTGCAATACAAGCTACGAGGATTGCTAGATACGGAGTTATATCGTGCTATCCCCAAACAGGCAACTGTTGGCAATACCCTCAAACGAACTAATATTCTGATCAACGATCAGCATTACCGCTATGTTGACAGGTTGTGGCAAGCTTGGATGCCATGGAAGCGTGGCCACACACAGACTCCCCAACAGATATTTGAAACCTATAAACAAGGCTTTAAGGGGTTTGAAGCTTTCTGTTTACTTCTAGTTAGCCGTGCTTTAACAGGTAACGGAACAGATGATCGAGGGATAGGATTTGAGGTTGATGATCTGTCTGATTTGCAATTGGGTAGCTCGATTCAATTCAACAGCCCAAGAGGTAGCATAACTTTGAGCTGGCAGCATGATGGAACTATTTTATTGGAAGCAGACAAAATTCAACATCTGAAATTAATTCCATTAATGCTCCCCTTAACTGCTACAGAAGATGCAAATGTAATTAATCCTATTATTGACGAATTTCGTTCCGCTTGTTCTGAAAATCCGAACGGCACAGTAATAATTCTGTATCCAGGAACTGAGGATGAGCGACAGAAGTTACCTCAGTTACTTCAACAAGAAATTAATAGTTTAAAAAAGCCATTGGCTGTATTACCTGTTAGCCCACTAGATATTCTCAGTGTTGAGCGTATTGCTCGTGCTATTCAATGGTGGCTTTATAGCCAATACTGTCAAATCTATCCTTTCACAATTCAGGAGAAAATACCTGCGTCACTGCTGGAACAAAATTCGTGGATTACTCAGGAAGGACGACATTATAAATTACTTTGTTCACCTAAACCAGAAGAACAGGTGAATTTTGATAATCGTCTCTCACAACTAATTGATCAAGCTAACGCTCGTGGACCGAGAGCTCAAGGAGAACTACTTGAATTACAGGATCTGAATAACTTCTCTGCTCGAACAGAAGAACGATTTAAGCCATTGTTAACTTGTCCAACCTGTTACAAGAAAAGCGATCGCCTTGAGCCTCTAGATAGCCAGTGCTTCCGTTGTGATTGTAAGAGTGGCAGGGATTGCGGAACGGAGTGGGGAATGCGAATTTGTGGCAAGTGTAGCGAGCGTTACCCATACATCAGACTTTCTGATTCAGGTATTCTTAACTCATGGTACGATCGACAAGTAGGATCTGTCGAGCGCATTTTCGGTAGAAACGTATTAGCAATCCCTTGTCGGAGTGATAAAGATACTAAAAGCTTTATCTGTCCAGCCTGTGGGGCTTGTAGTTGAAACCCATCTTCGGCACTCGCGATCGTGTCACACCACGAATTTTGGGATGAGCGAGTATTTTGGACTGGCAATGGCCACAATGATTTCCTTGTACGTTCTCTAAAACGTAACTTAATTTGTTCTCAAAATTCCGAAAAAACCGATTGTGACAGTAGAGGAGGCCGAAGGTGGGTTGATTGCTGACAGCTTTGAATCGAATTTACTTTCACTTCGATAACAGAGCGATCGCCCTATTTTGAAAAGATGAGCTTTTACCGCTATGCCTAAACCAAAGAGGTATCCCGACAATTGGCAAGAGATTGCGCTCTCGGTGAAAGAAAGCGCTCTTTGGCGCTGCGCTAAGTGCCATCAACAATGCCTCCGACCCGGCAAACAAAGCGACTTAACCAAATCTGAACGGTGTGCTTTAACTTTAGCGGTGCACCATCGCAATCGGATACCGGAGGACAATCGCCCAGAAAACTTAATCGCTCTGTGTACCGCGTGTCACCTGTCCTATCACAATCGTGGTCAATCTAACGTATCGCCGGGGCAATTATCCTTGTTCCCCGATGATGGCCTTGACTGGGATATTATGGAGTGCTCTCTGGAATCGGTTTGAAACAATGTATCCGATCCGAATCCGCTGGTGTCCGCTTACTTAGTTTAAAGGTAGCTTTACAGTTTTCCAGCGCGAGCGTGTTCGCCGTTGAAGAGGAAATTTCGTATTTTTGTTTAAGTATCTTCCCGTGCAGTAACTTCATCGGTTTGCCAGGATTCGCTTGAGCCGCTTCTTGGCTAATTCCCACAATTCTTGAGAGTCTTCTGATTCCTGGTTCGGAGCCAACTCAGTTGCTTGGGATGTTTCACTATTTACGGGAGTTTCTGTTTGGGATAGCTGTTTCCGAAGCTCTCATTTCTACTCGCTTAATTCCGGCACGATAACCGAAAAATCATCCAATTTGCAGCTAATCCACGCAGCGCGTTTGCGGAGCGAAATCAAGAATTTCCCAACGATCTCGCCTACCATCCACAAAAAACAAAACTTGCCCAGCAGCGGATGTGGCTGGGCTGTTTCGCGAACGGTAGACCACTACTCTAGGTGCTGGTCAACTAAAGCAATGAGTTTAGCGATCGCTTTCTGTTCTTCTAGAAGTAGTTCTTTGAGCTGGCGCATCTGTTCTTGATTTGGGGGTCTATGTACCAAGTCATCAACGAAGTCTAGCAGGGGAGACTTTCTAAAAGGTCTACCCAAAGCAGCTTCATCTCGCAAGCGCTTGGTTCGCTCCAGCTTCGACAGTTGCAATCGGTTTTTACCCTGACGGCGTGCGATAAGTCCGTCAAGTCTTTGACATACGTTCCCAGTCCTCTTCATCTCCATACATCTGTTTTACTTGTTGTTTTAACTCGGTTATCTGCTCGGTAAGACTTGCCACCTGGTCTTCAATGGCGTCTGTTTTATCTTCCTGGATTTCCAAAGAAATCTCCACAGATTCAACATATTCCGTTAACTTTTGTATTGGATCGGGTTGGGGCGTGTCGCCGTTAGGCCCGTTGCCGTTGCCGTTAGTCATAGTTATGCCTCGCTGGTATCTGATAGAAGAAACTGGCGATCGCTTTTGATACAGAAAAAACTATCGCCAGCATTGCCGAAGAAGTTGTTACTAAGTTGTTACTAAGTTGTTACCAAGTTTTATGCCAATTAGTTAGTTGGACTCAGTGGGATTCGCTTGGTAACAATGCTCATGAATTCACCCTCACTTGGAGCAGGCATAAGAAAACTCCACTCGCTGATATGAGCGAACTGTAGTCTGTAAAGCCAGCGAATCATGTATGTCACCCCGTAACTCGATCCAAAAACCATCACCCTTACCCGTTCGCAGCCAATCGTCTGGACTAGGCACAAAATCCAGATTGGGGGAATAAACCAATTGCGGCGTGAAACTTGGTTGCGAATCAACCAATTGCGGCGTGAAACTCGGTGTCGTTGGCAACCCAATGCCAAAGTTTGCAATCATAATTCAAACCTCTTACTCGTTCTAGGGGATTAGTCGCGTGGGGGATGTTCCAGATATTCTTTCTTGGCGTGATTAGTTGTAGGTTGCATCATTGCCCTATAAAAAAACTCAACCCATTCACCGGAATCAAAGAGAAATTTGAGACGGCATCTTCTATCAACTCAAGAATTAATCGTTCCTCCCGTCGCCCGGTGCGGGTGCAATTGGTGCGTTGGATTCGCTAGCTATCCGCCAGCACAACGCGCTTGCTAGTTCGTTTTGTTCGGCGCGACTGAGAGCTCGCACCGTGGGAAACCAAGGCTGCAAATGGGATAAGTCATTGTTGACAGTGCCGGAGTACGCTTTGAATGGGTCGCTTTCCAAACAGACGAAGGTTCGCAAAACGTAAAGCTCATCTAAGTTGAGTCCGTCCAATCTGTTGATTAAGGATTCCAGAGAATATTTCCTGGGTGCCGTGTAGGGAACGGCGACTTGTTCCCTTAGTTCCCACCAACTCATCATGTTGGCTCGTTCGGTGGGACACAAAATCTCATGCTTCCGAACGCAAACATAAACTGGCTGGCCGTCTTCCTGTATCGGGTTGTCCCGGTCATCCAGCAGCCGACCTGTGACGGTTTCAGGGCGAACGTCGGTCACTTCGATGCGTCCCATTGTGGTGGTAACGCGGGGATTGGGTATTTCTACAAAGCTTGGTTGGGCGGGTTGCGATGGCTGCCCGTAATCTGCGAACATAGAGGAAATCTCCCGAAAGTGAGTGCCATACCCCGCCCCAGAAGATTGCGAGTCAGAGGGGGCGGGGTTGGTTTTGGATGAATTTCTAGATTATACCCCTTCTGAGTCCCTGTGTATACCCTCAGAGTAAACTATTGGGCATGAGGGAGAATCCTTAAGGACTTAGGAGCCCCTAAATCCTTGTAGGATAAGCAGTATATGAATTGTGGAAATATTGAAAATGCCCGACATTGATGCTCCTAAAATGGTACGCATAGATTTTTCCGTGCCTGCTCCCCTTTTAGAGCAAATGCAAGAATTAGCCAAGGATGAGGGCTGGAAACCTGCCGAATTGCACCGGATGCTCTGGGTACTGGGTTTTGCAGCGTATACCGAACAGAGCAACAAACGCTTGGTAAACGATCGGCTTAGGGCAAACAAGGCTAAGGATAAACTCGACACCTGAGCTGTTGAGGCAGTCAAAACGCCTCGAACGAGGTGACACCCAGAATTAAAGGTATTCGTTACTGTTAGAAAGCTGCCAAGCATCGAGAAAATTACTAAATAAATTGCTTTATCCCTCCAAGTCAATCGCTTCATGGGCTAACTCCGCGTTTGCTACACTATGGGTGTTTTGTACCCATGCCGGGGCTGT
>JAUBOG010000829.1:0-1593 GCA_036700105.1 Microcoleus occultus BM001215583 | reverse complement strand
TTATCCGTGGGGTCGCCTCCAAAATCTAAAATCTAAAATCTAAAATCGAATGACTCGTCGGTTGAAGTGTCACTGCAAACATGATTGTTCGCAAATTTACAGCGATCGGCTAGAATAAAATTTGGTGTATCGCGATTTTTTGAGGAAAAATATATGTCAGAATTTCTTGACTTTCTCAGACATCAGTTTGCCTACGTGGCCATTGGCGAATTTAAACCGGGAAAATTTGAAGCGGCAGAACAACTGTTTGAAAAAGCCGTCGCAACTTATGCTACAGGTTTTAAGGGAGCGTACTTGCTGCAATTGCCCAATACAGACAAAGCTATTGCGATCGTGTTTTGGGAAAGCATAGAAGAGATGGCCGCCAACCAAAGCGAAGCTTATCAGGAAATTTTGAAGCAGATGACTCCTTTGTTTGCCAAAATACCAGACAGTGATGTTTATGAAATCGTCAGTGAAATTAAACCAAAAGGTGAATAAATAAAATATCAAAAATTATTCAACCGGCGCGTCATTCCCATTCCCATCGGCGTCTTTCGCCCAACTCCGCTGTAAAGGGCAAAATCTGCTAAAGCATTAATTTGCTTGATCGCCACCGGATTGACATCTCCCATAATTCGATAAGTAACTTCACCGACGCAGCCAATAAATTTACTGCGAGAATCGGTACTAACTTCTGTTTTGATATTGAAGAAACTGGGAAAAATAGCTTCTGTGAAAGTAGGTTCGATCGCAATTTTGCTGTACTTGTTCCAGCGGTTGGTCAAACTGCCAAACACACTTTCTCTCGTTGGCATAGCACTATCGTATACGCCTTGCCGAAAATTAGTAGGAGTGCAAAAAGTAAAAGCAATTACGCGCTCCGTTTCTGAAGCTCGATCGAATAATTCGGCGTAAGTGCAAGAATTTACCCAAGGCTGCGTCGATTGCGGTTCGCTGACAATATCAGTCACGTACAAGTCTGTCGGGCCCAGATGCCAAGGACGATCGAAGTTGAGTTGCTGCCAAAGTTGAGTTAGCCGATCGAACAAACCGTCATCCAGCAGAGAAATTCGCCACCAAATCGGCGTATTTTCGCGAATTGCTTGCTTTTGTTCCCACTGTAGGGCCTCGGAAATCGTGCGCGCAGCGGTCGGCAAAACTCTCTTTTGTGTCTGCGGCGTGCTGCTTTTGCAAGCCTCTTTTCTGCTTACTTGAAAAAAGCTTAAAGTGAAAGCTTTTTCATTAGATTGGTCGTGCAGGTACGCGCTCAAATCGCTGTCTGCAGCACTCACTAAGTTGAGAAATAAAGCGTGGAGGTGCCTTCCCGTTAAAAACTGGGATGGAATTGGTGCAACTGGCAGCAGGTTTAAAACGAGGCTGTGAGGCATTTTTTAAATTATATAGGACTTATATCAATTCCGGTTACAACGACCTATGATATTGAGGACACGGCAGTGCCGTGTCCCTACACCAGATTAGCCAAGCCTATTAGTGTCAACTTAAGCCTAAAGTCCATGAGGAATATCGCTTTTATTCGAGTCCAGATCCCCCTAAATCCCCCTTAAGAAGGGGGACTTTGAGTGCTTCATGTCCCCCCCTAGATCGGAAGAG
>JAUBOG010000095.1:0-16782 GCA_036700105.1 Microcoleus occultus BM001215583 | reverse complement strand
GGTTGGGGGGGGTTGTTTCCGCTTGAATGCTCAAACCCAAACGACTCGCCCAACCATCCCCACGAGTCAAACTCGGCGGCAAAACTACGCCCAACCCGCTATCAGTAAACCGCCAAGCTACAGACTTGATAAAATTGTAAGCATCTAACGGTTTCAACAGACAAGACTGCGGCCGCTGTTCCTGCAAACTCAGTTCAATGAACGGATAAAGTTTTGAGGCCAAACCCAAGCCGCTGAGCAAAGTTTCTTGAGGTAGCGGTATTGTCCGCCCCGCATAATTCAAACTTTCAACCGAGTTGTTCCAAATAGTTCGGGCATCAACTAAAAATTCTGCTTCATCTATTGCTTGCAAACAGTAATTCAAACTCCAATTAACCTTACCAGGAGCAGGCGGCAAAAGTTGAAAACAAGTGCGAAATTGACTTTGTTGAGATAGTGCATTTTGCAGCGGCGCAGTCCAAGCATTCAGCTTTGTTGCTAAATTTTCCAAAGCTGAGGATTCAGCTCGAACAATCCCAGATTCCTGCTGCAAAGCTTGCAGCCATTCGCGGATTGGAGAAACAGTTTTGATATCTAAAGTTGACCCGATCGCCGCTCGCACTTGACTGTCTGCAACACTGCTCAAAAATCCCAACACCAACTCCTGCGCCCCCACCGGCAAATCCACCGCTACATCGCTTACCTTGCTCGCCGTCGTCGAATTTCTTGGTCTTGCATCCGTTAAATCCGCTACAAAAGAAGCGGACGTACTTCCTTCTTCCTTCTGATATGTTCTGCAAGCAGTTGGCATTTGCTTAGCAAAACTAGCGAGACGCAGTTGATCTGTCGAACTATCAAGCAAAGGTTGCCATTTAGCAATAGCAGAACCGTCGGATTGTGTCTCCAATCCCGGCAAAAATTTGCACCTCGCCAACAAATCCAAACTCCACCTAGCAACATGAGACCAAAAACGCAAATCTGAACCGACAAAAGAGTCAGGTTCTGTGCTATTGAGCGGTAATGCTTGCAAGAAAACAAAAGCTGCTTGAGGGTCGAGACAAAAACCCTCGATTTGCCAGGGATAAAGGTAAATCTCCTCTGTTTTTGCCGCTTCTGAAAGCGCTGCTGCTGAGTGCTGCGGCATGAGTAGATTTGCGTTGGATGCAGAAATTTGGGTGGGAAGTGCGATCGCCCGAATTTGCCTTTGAATTGATGAGATTTTGGGGATAATTTGTGCAGTCTCTGTTTTTGCCGACCGCCTAGTTTTTTTGCCTTTATCCTGTGCAGTTTCTGCGGTTTCAGGCAATTTCCAATTCAGTTTTCCCGACTGCTGCAAGGAAGTTAAAAAAGTCTTTAACTCGGCTTCGGTCATTGCCAAGGGATGGCGCAGCATCATCCCCGATTCAAGAGTCTGGCTCGGCTCAATTTTCCGCCAAGTTTCTCCCCAAATAAATAAACAACTTTCTTGCGGATCGCCGATCCAACTGCCGTGTAAAATTGCCATTTTATTGAGTCCTTATAAGTTGATTTTTTTCAAGATTTACTAGACCAATCTTGTTTGATTTGTAAAAAATATTTTTTTTAACTAACCGCAGAATTACTCATGAGCCAGTCAGCAGTCAACTGACAACAGACAACAGACAAATGAAAATTCATCCTACCATCTATTTCGGCTATTGGCCGATCGACCTCATAGCGCTAAAAACGGTCGAACAGTATAAATGCTTACAATCGAGGCGCACAGGGTCGATCGCGAGGCTATTATCTGTGTCTTTTGGCTGCTTCCTCTCAAACATCCTGTGGTAATGTTACGATCCCGACAGAGAAAGAATGTGGTAGATAAGGAAGCAGTCCTAAATGGTAGAGATAGACAAGTCAATATCCTTTGATGGAAGGGATATTAGATTGAAGATTGGTTTACTAGCGCCTCAAGCAGGCGGTGCAGTTTTGATTCAGTCGGGTGACACGGCGGTTTTAGTGACGGCGACTCGATCGCAGGGGAGAGAGGGAATTGATTTCCTGCCTTTGCTGGTGGATTACGAAGAGAGACTGTACGCTGGCGGTAAAATTCCCGGTGGATTTTTGCGCCGGGAAGGGCGTCCCCCAGAAAAAGTGACTTTGACTGGTCGTTTGATCGATCGGCCGCTGCGCCCGCTATTCCCAAGCTGGCTGCGAGATGACATCCAAGTTGTAGCAACAACGCTGTCGATGGACGAACAAGTGCCGCCGGACGTTTTGGCGGTAACGGGGGCTTCCGTAGCGATCCTGCTGGCGAAAATGCCGTTTTACGGGCCGATGGCCGCAGTGCGAGTCGGTTTGGTAGGAGACGATTTCATCATCAACCCAACCTACAGCGAAATCAAAGAAGGCGAGTTGGATCTCGTGGTTGCCGGTTCTCCAGATGGGGTAATCATGGTGGAAGCTTCCGCCAACCAATTGCCGGAACAGGATATCATCGAGGCGATCGACTTCGGCTACGAAGCAGCCTGCGACTTGATTCAAGCCCAGCGCGAAATCATGGCGGAATTGGGCATTGATTTGGTGGTAGAAGAACGGCCATCGCAAGATTCGGCCCTGGAAAACTTTATTCGCGATCGCGCCCAAGAACCCATCCGCATCATTTTGTCAAGATTTGAAAAAGACAAAACAATACGGAATGCAGCTTTGGACGAAGTTAAGGCAAATGCAGTCGAATCTGCGATCGCCGAACTCTCGGAAGACGATCCCATAAAACTAGCCGCCAGCGCCAACGGCAAGACGATCGGCAGCGTTTTCAAAGACGTTACCAAAAAAATGATGCGCAAGCAAATCCTCGAAGATGGCGTCCGTGTAGACGGCCGCAAGCTAGACGAGGTGCGACCCGTTTCTTGTCGCGTAGGCGTGCTGCCGTCGCGAGTACACGGCACTGCGCTGTTCAATCGCGGTTTAACCCAAGTCTTGTCCGCAGCTACCCTGGGAACCCCGGGCGACGCCCAAGACTTAGGAGACGACTTGCACCCGCAGCAAGACAAACGCTACTTGCACCACTACAATTTCCCGCCGTTTTCCGTGGGAGAAACGAAACCGATGCGATCGCCCGGGCGCCGGGAAATCGGTCACGGAGCCCTCGCAGAACGCGCTTTGCTGCCAGTTTTGCCATCCAAAGAAGATTTCCCCTACGTGATTCGCGTAGTTTCAGAAATCCTCTCCTCCGACGGTTCAACCTCAATGGGTTCAGTTTGCGCCTCAACGCTAGCATTAATGGATGCAGGCGTTCCCCTTTCCCAACCCGTCAGCGGCGCGGCAATGGGCTTAATTAAAGAAGGCGATGAAGTCCGAATTTTGACTGACATTCAGGCAATTGAAGACTTCTTAGGCGACATGGACTTCAAAGTAGCAGGTACCGACACCGGGATTACCGCTTTGCAGATGGACATGAAAATCAAAGGTTTGCCCTTAGATGTAATTGCCACCGCCATCCGCCAAGCAAAACCGGCCAGACTGCACATTTTACAAAAAATGCTGGCAACGATCGACACTCCCCGCAAGGAAATGTCGCCCTTTGCACCGCGCTTGCTAACCCTGAAAATCGATCCGGAATTCATCGGTTTGGTAATTGGGCCTGGTGGCAAAACAATCAAAGCCATCACCGAAGAAACCGGTGTCAAAATTGACATCGAAGACGATGGAACAGTCACAATTGCCGGCAACGACGGCGAAAAAGCTCAGCGGGCTTACAGCATTATCCAAGGCATGACACGCAAGTTAAATGCCGGAGACGTGTATGTGGGCAAAGTAACTCGAATTATTCCGATCGGCGCTTTCGTAGAGATTTTGCCAGGAAAAGAAGGAATGATTCACATTTCGCAACTAGCCGACTACCGAGTCGGAAAAGTGGAAGACGAGTTAGCTGTTAACGATGAAGTGATTGTCAAAGTGCGAGAAATTGACAATAAAGGTCGGATTAATTTAACCCGATTGAACATTCATCCCGACGAAGCGGTTGCCGCCCGCGAAGCGTTGAATAAATAGTTGACAGTTGGTAATTGGTAATTGCTTTTGGAGTAATTGCTAATTGCTAATTGCTAACTGGTAATTGCTAATTGAGATTAAATCTGATTGTTTCAGATTGATTTGGGAGTAGGTGCGCGGCAGCGACAGATCGGCAAAAGTGCGATCGGCTGTGGAAGTTCATACATTCGCGCACTTTCCCCTCAGCGATTGCTATACATAAACTTTCGTCCCTGTAGACGGAGAATGAAGAAAATATCAAGTATGCTTAGGTATAAAAACGCAGATAACGATGACATCAAAACCTCGCTACGATCCCGACGAGAATATTAGCCGTCATAGTGCAACAGATCCAGAGAAATGCGATCAAATGGCAAAGCGTCAGGGATGGGAATTAATCCGATGGGAAAAAACAAGCGATTCGATACTTAAGGTTGATTGTGTCTTTGAAGGGTTGACAGAGTTTCCACCGAGTCCATATGAACCCCAACACGAGAGAGAGGAATAAATCAATGCCAAAACGGTTGATAATTTTCAAAACAGAATCGCTTTCTTCCCCTGGATGGGAGGATAGATTGCTTTCGCATACAGGTGCTCTCACGAGCATCTTAGCAGAACACTATGACTACTCAGATAAACCTCTGCCTAAAACGGGCGATCGCCTGCGAAACTTTGCCCAATTTAAGGAGAGTGCAGATCCTAAATTCCCTTCTACCAGCACTCACGTTCGCTGGGGAGATTGGGAAGTTTCGCGCTTAGAGGAGTACAGGCCTGAAATTCCGAATGCTGAATATGACTGTTTAGCGGTATGCTACTGTTGCTATTCACCCATTGAGCCCGAATGGAAAGAACTGCCAAAAATTCAAGTTTCTGAACTGCAAAAACATTAAAAAACAGAATATAGCTTTTCTCCGCGAGTAAGGTGCGTCGCTATCTAGAATCTAAAAGCTTCTTCTGACATCTCACAGCGACGCACCCTACATATTAGCACGACACAACAATCAAATAACAGCTATACAATCAATTTCAACTAACACATCTTTCGGCAAACGCGAAACCTCGACACAAGCGCGCGCCGGTGCAGTTTCCGAATCAAAATATTTCGCATAAACCGCATTCACGGCGGCAAAATCATTCATATCTTTGAGAAACACCGTAGTTTTTACGACATCCAACCAAGTAGCGCCCGCTTCTGTGAGAATCGCTTCGAGATTGGCCATAACTTGTTCGGTTTGTTTTGCCACATCGTCAGTGTAGACAATATCGTTTAGTCTAATGTCGATCGCAATTTGACCGGCTACAAACAGCATAGTGCCCGCAGCGGCGATCGCTTGATTGTAAGGGCCCACCGGTGCGGGTGCTTTGTCAGTACGAATAATTTTGCGCGTCATAGATGTCACTTTTGGGGATAATTTTTCGGATGTTTCTTGATTGTAGATTTCTCCATCAGGCATGATTGCACCAGTGAAGTCTGCATTCTCAATACTTACTGCATAAATGTTTGCATCTGTCAAATCTGCTTGTTTCAGGTTTGCTCCATCGAGGTTTGCTTTAATCAAATTTGCCCCTTCCAGATTGGCTGCTTCGAGACTTGCACCTTGCAGACTGGATTTTTTGAGATTTGTCCCTTGAATATCAGCTCCAACTAGATAAGCTTCATCCAAATTCACCCATGATAAGTTAGATTTAGACAGCTTAGTTAACTGAAGTTTAGCTCCCTGTAAATTTGCACTTTGAAGCGTCACAGCAGTTAAGTCTGCCCGACTTAAATCAGCTTTAGTCAAGTCTGCTTGGGTCAAGATTGCACTACTTAGGGTGGCTTTACTTAGGTTTGCCTCAATCAAAGAAGTTCTAGTTAAATTTGCACTACTCAAGTTAGCACCGCTAAGGTTTGCCTGATTTAAGTTAGCATCCCATAACTTAGAATTATTGAGGCACGCTCCGCTTAAGTTAGCACCGCTAAGGTTTGCCGAAATCAGATTTTGTGAGCCTCCCTGCACCCCACTTAAATTTGCTGCTGTCAGGTTTGCCTTACTCAGATTTATATTGTGAAGGTTTGCCTTAGTCAAGATTGCCTCACTCAAATCAGATCCCGACAGATTGGCATTCAGTAATTCTATCCCTCTCAAGTCTGCACCTTTGAGGTTTACCCCACTTAAGTTGCTTCCGTGAAATTTGCGTTGTCCTGCTGCGTATTTTTCTAAAAGTTCTTCAGCATCCATAAATAACCGATCGCCCTCCGCAACACCCCACAAATCAGCCTACCACCAAAACCAAACACGCGCTCATTCATCTGCGTCAATCCGCGTTAATCCATTTTCATCTGCGGTTGCAAAATTCTTCTTTTCAACCGCAGATACAGGCAAATAAACGCAGATGAACGCAGATTTAGAGATTAAACAATAGCCGGAGCACCGACAACTTCACCCTTGAGCATCCGAGCAGCAGCATCCATCAACTGTTCCTCCAAATAAGGCTTGGTGAAATAACCCTTCGCGCCCAAACTGTAGGCCATTTGGCGGTGTCTGTCAGCACCGCGAGAAGTTAGCATCGCGATCGGCAATTCAGACAAAACCGCATCTTTCTGCATCCGAGAAAGCAGCTCCAAACCATCCATACGAGGCATTTCAATATCGCAGAACACGATATCGCAAGGCAGACCGGATTTCATCTTCTCCCAAGCTTCCTTGCCGTCGCGAGCTTCTTCGACGCGGTAGCCGGCTTTCTCAAAGGTAATCGAAAGCAGCGATCGCACCGTAATCGAATCGTCCACAATCAGCACAGTCGGCTCAGTCTTCTCGATTTCCGCCTCCTTAGTCGCTCTCTCGGTCTCATCCCAAAGCGTGCCGCCAGCTTCCTTCCGCAGCCTGCCAGTAGCCAAATCGATCAGCTCCAGAACGTCCGCAATCGCTACAATTTTGCCGTCTCCGAGCACCGTAGCACCCGCAATCCCGATCGGCTTCGGCACCGGCCCTTCCAACTGCTTGATCACGATTTCCTGTTCCGTCGAAACCTGATCGACTTGCACCGCCAAGAAACTGCCGCCCGATCGCAGCACGATCACCGAAATCATGTCATCGTCGGTGTTAAACCCGTAAACGCTGCCCCGGCCGAGATGGCGGTTGTAAGCGAGCAAATCGCGCAGCGGCCGGAACGGCAAAATCGAACCGCGCCACTCTATGCAAGGCAAACCGTCCACCCCCGTCGTCACCTGATCCCGAGGCACATCGATCATGTCCTCCACCCCGTCCATCGGGAAAGCAATCCGAGCTCGATCGCTAATGCAAGTCAGAGCCTTAGAAATGCTCAGCACCAGAGGCAAGCGGATGGTAAATACTGTACCTTTGCCGATCGTCGAATCAATGCCCACAGTCCCCCGGATCTCCTGCAAGCAAGTCCGCACCACATCCATACCGACCCCCCGGCCGGCGTACTCAGTCGCCTGTTCCTGAGTGCTGAATCCCGGCATAAACAGCAAATCGTAAACTTCGCTGCGAGACATCCTCTGGGCCTGAGAAGCCGTTAGCAAACCCTGCTTGATCGCCTTCGCCTTCACCTTTTGCGGGTCAATTCCCGCGCCGTCGTCAGAAACCGAAATCACCGTTTGATTCCCTTGGTGGAAAGCGCGAATCGTAATTCTACCTACCGGAGGCTTCCCGGCCGCCTGACGCACTTCCGGCGGTTCGATCCCGTGAGTGATCGCGTTGTTGACCAAGTGAGTCATCGGGTCGTAAAGCTGATCCACAATCATCTTGTCGATCAAAATATCCTTACCCTCAACCTGCAACTGAGCCTGCTTCCCGCACTTGATCGCAATTTCCCGCACCGCCCGGAACAGCCTGTCCGTCGTCTCCGCAAACGGTTTCATCCGGGCGCGAGTCAAACCTTCTTGCAGTTGAGTCGTGACTTGGCGCAGTTGGCGAGTCACCTGATCCGCCTCATCCACCAAAAACTCAATGTCAGCAGCCGACTCCCGCACCCGCACGATCAGCTCGATAATTTCTTGAGCCAAACTGTGGAAAGGAGTAAACCTGTCCATTTCTTCCGGTCTCCAAGCGCTTTCGCGTTGGTGGGTAGACTCCTCAGAGCGCCAGGACGATCGGTGTCCCTGACGGTTGGCCAGCAAAGCAATCTCCAAAAGACTCCGCTCGTAGAAATCCTGAGTCCGCTGGCTCACGTCGCTCAACAGCGTCACTTGGTGCAGCAAATTGTCCAAGAACTGCCGCATCCGTTCTTGGTCTTGCTCCAAGCTGTTGCGGTTCACCACCAGTTCCCCCATCAGGTTGCTGAGGTTGTCCAGTTGCTTGACCGGCACCCGCATCGTCTGGTCGCCGAACCCGCCCGCGCGGGCATTCCGCCTGGATCTGTTAATCGCCGACGCCCCGATATTGCCTTCCGCCTGCGATCGGCCGCCGTCCTTGGAATCTTCCAGCAGTTTTTCCAAATCGCCGAATTCGTCTTCGCTCTCGTCGCTAGCAGCGACCGGAGCTTTACGCGCCGAGGAAGTCGCCCGCGCCGGAATTTCCGGCATCGTTGCGCTCTCGCTGAGCAGGTCTTCGAGATCGGAGAAAACTTCCGTAGTGACCGGACTCGATTTTTTCCCGCCAGATGCTGCCATTGCTGCGCCAGCACCCCCTGCAATCAACAGCGCTTCTAAATCGTCAAAATTTCCTTCTGCATCCTCAGCGCCTGATTCTGCGCTGCCAAAAAAGTCCGCCAGCGACCCCTCATCCAACTCCGAGGAATTGACCGGCTCCTGCTGGTCGTCAGCGTCCCAAAAGCCCGTCGTCAGTTCCGAAGTCACCAGAGAGCCAGCATCGATCGAATCCAGCAAATCATCAAAGCCCTCCAGCTCTTCGCTGTTGAGAGTCGCCCCGGTTTCCAGAGCTGCAAGCATTTCAGCATCGCCCTCAAACAGATCGCCGTCGAGAGATTCTGCTGAGAGCGCCTCTAAATCCCCAGCGGCAAAATCCGTTTCCAGGGCATCAAACAAATCATCCTCGCCGTCGGACTCGACCGCGGCCTCTGTTTCAGGTCGATCCTCTCTCGAAAGGGCTGCGCTAACGAACAAATCCTCTGGAACTTGGCTCTCATCCTCATCCCCGCCCGCCAAAGCATCCGGGGACACCAGCCCTTCGCCGAACATCTCCTCCAACAAATCGAAAGCGCCGTCATCAGACTCGAAACTGGCAATTTCCTCTCCACCGCTGCCCGAGGTAGCCCCAAGTTCAACGGCGACAAAATCTGTCAACCCTTCGCCGGAAACAGTCGCCTCCTCATCGCTGAACAAACTCGCCAAGTCGCCGTCCTCGGGTGCTGCGTCCGCACTCGGCAATTCTGAATCGCCATCTAAATTCAACCAATCCGCATTCAGTTGCTCCGAATCTTCCCCGCTGTACTCCGTACCCGTAGGTACAGAAACAAACAGCTCAGCCAAATCTGCCGCCTCTCGGGAAGTAACAGCCCCTAGAGAGCGGCGATCGGGCACATTCTCCTCCTCCTCAGCAATCGGGCCCGAGGTGATATCCCCAAACAGCGCATCTAAATCCGTATCTTCCAACTCCAGGTTTGCCGATTGCACGGACTCGTCTTCGGCCCCGAAAGCATCTTCGAGCCAGTTTCCATCCGCAGAGATATCTAAATCAGAATTTGATGTCATGTTAAGAACGCTGTCAATTTCTTCGTTTTGTGCGCCGCCAGCTAAATACCGATCGCCCCCGCTTCCTGCACCAGAGCCTTCAGAAGACAGGAAACCAGAAGTAATGCCCAACAACTCGCTCAAATCCGAGTCTTCCTCAAACTTGCCGAGCAACTCGAAATCATCTATTTCAGCATCTGATGAATGATTGTTGCCGCCTGTCGCCGTCGAATTGGATGCGCCGCCTGCACCATCGAGGTTGAGATTGTACTCGTTCGATACCGGCGGTACATCCCCTGTCTCAGAGAAGCCCAAATCACCGAACAAGTCATCCAAATCAGAATTGTCGGCATCAACAGCAGAAGTTTGGGCCGCCACGGAATCCAGCAGCGTACCGAGGGCATCTTCCTCAGTTGGCCGAATGCCCTTGCTTTTGGCCGACGTGCCGTCTCGCCGATCCAAACCGCTGCTGTTACCCGTTTCAAGCTCTTTGCGAGTTGGCGGCTGCCTCAAACCCCCATTTTCCCGATCGGCCGCCACCGCCGAACCCTCTGGCTCGCCGACTGACACCAAATCCTCCCCAAACAAACTCGCGAGATCCTCGATCGGATGCCCCGCCTTCGTTTCCGAATTTTCCACAGCGTATTCGTCAAACAGCAAATCTGTAAAATCGCCGGAATTGTCATCGTCTGACCCCAGCCTGCGGGCCTGCATCCCAGAAGACTGCGCGTAGTCGAGGTCTTCTTCTTCTTCCCAAGCGCCGTCGAGATCCGGGGACTCGCCGTCAAACAAGTCAGCTAAAGTGTTGAGTTCAGCAGCGCCCACTTCAGGGCCGGTGCGGGTCGAGCTTCTAAAAGAACCGATCTCCATATCCGATTCTCCGAACCCGGGCGAATCGTCGAACTGGGGCGATCTACCCCCGCTGTAATCGCTGCTCTCGCCGCTGTCTAGCTGATCGAACAGCTCGTCTATGCTCAGCCCGGAAATAGCCGGCAGCAACTTGTTCGAGCCATCGCCCGAATCCCCCGAGGAACCCAGATCCCAGCCCGAATCGTCAATAGCAGCCAAATTTGCCCCGGATGTACTCGGTTGAGCGAAAGCCAGCAAATCTTCAAAATCCGTTTCAGGAACCAGAACCTGCGGCAGCAGCGCCAGCAGTCTATCGCTCGGTTCGATCGACCCTTCTCGACCGGCAAGTACCTGTTCTTGAGCTTTTTTGATGTCTTTGATCGCCGTTGGCGCTAACGTGCGGTAGGTATTTTCTGGGTTGGCGATCGCCTTTTCTACAACTCGGATCAATTCTATCCAGCGGGGCAGTTCAAATTCCTCTCCCGCCAAAGCCAAATTCCGACAAATGTTCTTAAGCTGCCGCCTGCTTTCGGGCCCCTCGGGCTGTTTGAACTCTTGCAGCATTTCCCGCATCCTCGCCGGCACATCCGAGTCAAATACTAGGTGCTGCGCGCTTTCTTCTGGTGCTGCGGCATCAAGCGCGTAAACTGACCCCGAATCGGCAAAACTCAAGGGCGGGCTAAAAGTTCCGACTCCCATCCCTGTCAGAACTTGTTGGTGTACCGGCAGCGGGGCGCTCTCGTCTCCATCGTGTCCGGAGTGTCCGACAAGTCCCCCCAAGTGCCCGTTGAGTTCTTCAAATACCGGTTCTAATTCTCGAACCATCTGTTCTCCCAATTCCTCTGTCAGCCCAAAAGGCCCCGACAGTTGCTCTAACAGCCCTTGCAGCGTGTCAAAAATTCGCAGGAACAGGGATTCTAGCTGTTGGTCTACTTTAACGCTGCACTCTTTTAAAACTTTAAAACTATCTTCCAGTCGGTGAGCTGTTTGCTGAATGCTGGTCAGCCCCAGCATTGCGGCTCCTCCTTTGACAGAGTGAGCGGCCCTAAATACTTCGTTGACCAGTTCTGGGTCTTCGATCGTGCTTTGCAGGTTCAGCAAGCCTTGTTCGATCGTATTGAGGTGGTCTTTTGCCTCCTCAATAAAGTAGCCCATGATCCTCTGTTGTTGCTCCGGCAGCATAGTTTTATTCCTGATTTTAATCGTTATTGTATTGGGTCTATGTTAGTAGTTTTAGAGAAGGTCTCTGTATATCTCGCCCCTTGACAAGAGAATAATCTGACTGCGAGATATGGCAAATGTTCTGGCTATTTCTGCTTTCGACATCCCCTCACTTAAAAGATAGCGAATCTCCCGCACCTGTTCGGGTTTTAGTTTCCGGTTAGGGCCTATCTTGCCAGGAAAGAAAGGAAAGCGGTTTTTTTCTATAGCATCGCGGGAGTTATCGGCGGGAGTTCCTTCCCACAAATGGTCTGGATTGACACAACCGCGATCGTCGCAACTGTGACAAGCAAAATAACCGGGTTTGACAGGCCGTCCCAGTTTGTGTTCGAGTACCAGTCTGTGAGCGTAGAAACTTTGAGTTTTGCCCTTAACTTTAGTACCCTTAATTGCGTAACCATCACTTCTTTTAGCCAAGGTGCAAATCATGCAGCCGTTCGGCTGGATTTCGGCGCGAATGCCGGGAATTATTTCTATGCCTCGCAGTTGTTTTTGAGGTTTGGGAGCCGATGTACTTCCTACATCTTTAATCCGTCCTTTTCTAAACCTATCTTGAGAATTTTCTAGTCTAGAACCTTCCCATAAATGGTTGGGATTAATGCAGTTGCGGACATCGCAAGTGTGGCAAGCAAAGTATTCCGATCTAATCGGACGGCCCAAGATATTTTCTAATACTAAACGGTGAACATTAAACGTTTTCCATTCACCGTTAATCTGAAGTCTTTTATTGGCATAGCCGTTGCTAGATTTGGTTAGGGTAGAGATAATACAGCCCGTCGGCTGAATTTCACCAAAGATGCCAGGAATTACCTCTACTATGTTATCGTCCATCTGTGCAACTCCTACTTGCTTTAGGTGTCAAATTGGCAGCCCCGCAGCGGTTTAAAGACTGCGAGGTTGCTTTTTGTCTGCCATTGTTACCACAATAACGTGCTTGTAAATCAGCCAGCAAAAAACACATTAGACAATTGATTATTGCCTTTCTGCTGTTTCTACTCGGAATCTTTCCACCGATGTCAAAAGGTCGCGAGCAACGCCCACCAAATTTTGCAAAGCACCCGAAACTCGCTGCGCTTCTTGGGATGTTTCCTGAGCAGTTAGCTCCACAGCCTGCATCACACTTGCGACCGAGCGAGCTGTTTCGTTCTGCTCCACAGTGTCGGCAGTAATCGATCGCACCAGCACGTCAATTCGATTAGTAACTTGAATGATATCTTCAAGCGATCGCTTCGCTTGTTCTGCCAATCTTGTACCCTCAATAACCTGCTGCGTACCTTCTTCCATCGCCGTCATTACCGCGCCGGTTTCGCTTTGAATTTGCATCACGATCTGTTCGATTTCTTTCAAAGACTTCGCCGATCGATCTGCCAATTGCCGCACCTCATCCGCCACGATCGCAAACCCCCGGCCCGCTTCCCCAGCTCTCGCCGCCTCAATACTGGCGTTGAGGGCCAACAAATTCGTCCGCGAGGCGATCGTCGCAATTAAAGCCACAATCTTAGAAATTTCTTGAGAAGCTTCCGCCAACCGCTTGACTTTTCTAGTGGTTTCTGCTACCGTTTCTCGAATTTCCAAAATCCCGGCCACCGTCCGCTCCACAGCCTCGCCCCCTTTCAGAGCCGTTGCCGCCGCGCCCCGAGCCACTTCTTCCGCCTCTCTAGCGCTCTCTGCGACCCGCTGAATCGCATCGGTGAGCACTTGCACCGAATTCAGAGTTGCCGCCAGTTCCTCAGCCTGCCGCAGCGCGTCAGAAGACAAATCCCCCGCAAACTTGGCACTATCCGTAGCGCCTTTGCTGACCTCCCGAGCCGCCTGCTTCACCTGATGGACAATTTCGCGCAAGTTTTGAATTGTCAAGTTAAACGAATCAGCAACAGCGCCTAAAACGTCTGCAGTCACTTCTGCAGTCACCGTCAAGTCACCCCGAGCCGCTCCTTCCACGTCATCTAGCAAGCGAATCACTTGGCGCTGCAAGTCTTCTTTTGCCTGTTCCTGCTCGTCAGACTTGCGCCTGGTATCGCTAATCGTAGTTTGGATCACCTTCGCCATGTGGTTGAATTTAGCAGCCATTTTGCCAAATTCATCTTCCGAGTAAATCGTGGCGCGAGCGTCCAGAGTTCCTTGAGATACCGCATCGAACTGAGCTTGCAAATTGTCCGAGGACTTGCGCACCTGCTTGGCGATCAGTTGGCCGATGCCCCAAGAAGTTAAAAAGCTCGTAAAACCAGCGGCTGCGGTCATTACCCAGCCTGTTTGGCGCAGGTAAACGATCGCCTCCGGCTTGTCTTCCCGCAGAGCTTGATAAGAGGCGATGTTGGTAACGAAAGCCACAGCTATCAGAGAAACCAGCCCCGCCCCGATCGCCGTGTACAACTGTTTTGTAAACAAAGGGGCATTTTCCAAGAAAGCCAGTCCCCCCTGTTCTACTGTTACCGACGTATCGAACACTTCTGTTTCTGTCGGAGCAAAAGTCGGCACCGACGCATCAGCAGGGCCGGAAATGCTAAATATCTCATCATCCCGAATTGCCGAACCGTCGCTGTTGTCAAAGTCCAGACTGCTGCCCGTCGTCCCCATCATGCCGCTGGTCGAGTTCCCGAAATTGGTGTTACCTCTAGTCAGGATCGAACTGTTGGAATCTTCTGAGATGTCAAAGTCCGGCAAATTGCCCAAATCGTCAAACTCGTCAAATTCGTCCAAAAAGCCGCTGTGTTCTTGAGCGTTCCCAGTTTTTGACGACCAGTCGCTGCTGCTGTTCTCTGACGCCCCGAAAGCTGTCGCTTGCTCGTTGTCGTTGAAAGAAAAAGCATCGCTGAAAGCGTCGTCATCAAAAGCGTCTAACTCGAAGCTGTCTAACGAGCCCGGCGCCGGTGCCGAGTCCCCGTAACCGTTGCTGTTGGGGGATGACCGATCGACCGAATTAAATTGTCCGCGGCTCGACCTTGACGAGTGAGAATTGGGGACAGCACCTCCCATCAGCAGCGTTTCGTCTTCCGCCAGGGAATAGTTTGACGAGTAGTCCGAGTCACTATTCGGCTGCTTGTTTTGAGAGCCAGAAGACCCGAAACCCGAGGACATCGGCTGAGCAAAGGGGTCTGCCTCTTCTGACAGGAATGCGTTCTGCCCTTGCTCCGATCCCGTGCGGGGCGGGGCTTGGTAATCGCCGTCACCGTCGAGGTCGAGTTCGTCTGGCAAATCGAGCGGCGCAAAAGGTTCGCCAAAATTGTCGGAGGGCCCGGTGCGGGAGCCCGGTTCGTTCGAGTCGAAGGAATTCCCCATTTCGGCTTCGGCAAAACTTTGACCGTTGAGCATCTGAGTTGGAGCTTCTGAAAACAAATCTGCTGAGTCTAGTGGCTTTTTCCCAGAAACTTTGCCGCTAGGCAAGTTAGCAGCATCTAGCCCTCCGTCATCCAAGGCAAAAGGGTCTCCAAAGTCTCCAAAGTCTCCAAAGTCGGAGTCGGCAAACTCGTCCATGTCTAGCGGTTCGGAAGCATCAGCATAGGCTGCGATCGCGCCGCTGTCGCTAGCAAAGGGGTTAGAATCAGAGGCTGAATCTGGGATAGATGCCGCGCGAGTCCGATCTTCTGGTTCCCAATCCAAGCCACTCATGCCCAAGTCTGCCAAGTCCTCGTTTTCTTCGCCGTCTGGCGATTGACCGGCAAAGGAATTCGATCGGGAATTTCCTTGGAAAAGTCCCACATCCGGGTCTTCTAACCCTTCATCGAGAGATAACTCCGGGTAGAATTCCAATTCAGTTTCAGCCGACAAAGCCTGGATATTTTCCGTGTGCAGTTCTCCCGATAAAAATTGGTCTGTGTAGGTAATTCCGTTGTGAGCGTGTTCGACCAAACTCGGATCGTCACTCAAGCCCAGCACCACCGTGTACTGTTCGCGCGCCACCTCGTACTGTTGCAGTCCGTAGCAGTAAATGTGTCCGCACAGCAGCCGAGCGCTGGGGTCTTCGGGAAAATCTTCTACTAATTGATAAACTAGGGCCGCAGCGTCTGAATAGTTGCCATCCATGTAGGCCGCTTCTGCCCGTTGGTAGTCCTGCTGAAAGTTGGTACTTGTTGTCATTTGCCGCCCTCTTTTGATTTTAGACTTTAGATTTTTGATTTTTGATTTTTATCTTGAATGTTTAGATGCGCGCCTCAAGTCGTGTGACTGTTGATGATTAGACCCCAATCGAAAATCGCAAATCGCAAATCTAAAATCGATTTCACGCTGCCCACCGCGCCGAGCGCAGAATTTTCACTTGATCTAGCAGTCGGAGCACTTTAGTCGCTGGTGCACCTAACATCCATTCTCCCCTCAGAAATGGAATCATGCCGTCTGGTGCATTGTTCTGAGAGTGCAGTTGCTCTACGTCGAGCCAGTCCATCCCCACAATTCGATCGACTGCTAGCCCCAAAATCGTGTCTTGGTCTTCCACAGCCACGATCGGGATTTCGGGTCTATCTGTGTTCAGAGGTGTTTGGTCTCCCAAAAATTGACCGAGGTCTGCCACCCAAATCACTCTTCCTCTCATGTTTAGCGTACCTAAAAGCAGGGACGAAACGTTGGGGATGGGTGTCATCCGGTCTGGGGAGGGGGATAGTACCTCTCTAATCCCTGTCGCCGGCAGGGCGAACTCGTTCCCCGAAGGAACGTAGAACCGCAGGTGCAGCTCGCCTTCGGGAGTTTCTAGTTCTTGGAATTCCGGAGCATGATCTACACCTTGTCCTGGTAATATAAAGTCTGGGCTGCCGCTCATCATAATTCTGACACCTGCATTTCTAGCAAATTGTTGACGTTTCCTGCCAAGATCCCGATCGAAATTTCGACGGTCGAAACTGGACACAGCCAAGCTTGACACAGCATCGGGGCCAATGGCGCGACGGCCGCTCCGGGAACAGGCAATAAATCTGCTGGGCCCGCAATTGACGCCCGATCGATAATTAGCCATACCTTTGCTGACAAATTAACTCAAATCCACTACTCACAATTAATTTTGAACCTTGACACACTCCCGGCCAGCAGCGCGGGGATTCTGGGGAAGCACCTCACCGACGGGGCAAGGGTTTGAAGCCCTTACTCAGGTCGGCAGATTGCGATCGGAACGGAGT
>JAUBOG010000828.1:0-1603 GCA_036700105.1 Microcoleus occultus BM001215583 | reverse complement strand
CTGCCTAAAAGCCGATAGCGAAAATCCCAAAAAATTCTAAAGCACAGCAATAAAAGGCCAACTATCGCTAAAAATACCCCGAAACCAATACCTGGATTATTGGCTTGTTCGCTCATGTTGCGACCCAACATAGCAAATAATAAAACAATGCCGGAAACAGCACCGAAGAATAACTGTATCCAGAAACTAAATCGACTGAACAAGCGAAAAGTTGCGACGAATTGGCTTTGAGCCAGGGGTTGCGACAAGGATTCTGGTTGGTTCATTATATGCACCTTATTACTGAATTGATCGTCAAAAAAAAACGAGCTGGGGAAGGTGTTCTGCTTGTCCTCCGGGTACAAGCGATCGCCTTGCAGTTAGCTGAGTTATTAGACTTCTCCAGAAAACTTACTTAAGGGCAGGAATCCGGCCAGCCCCGCAGTAGTTATTAGAGAGGTCGATTGGTGACTCGGGAATCGCTGAGGGATATACCCGTGTAGCAACTAGCACGGGTTTGTTGCTATACTCTGTTCAACATTTCAAAATCTTGCTTCTATCTCCATCTAATCCAACTAACCAAAGCTTGCCATCTATCTGATGCCATAAAAAAAATATCCACCTGATGGAAGATGAGCGAGTAAAAACTTATGATATTGCTTTCAGTTAAGTGCGATCGCGAAAGCGTGTCGGAGGCATTTTGATTGCCTGTATCTTGCATAAAATTACGCAGCAATCGGGGGAAAAAAATTGAACTTGCCAACTGAAGCGCCAGAATAGTAAGCTGTTGCGGCATTTAAATTGTCTGTCAAAAAACAATTCCCCCTTTTGTGGGGAGTAGGGGCCCTAGCGTCCCGCCCGCCCTGAATATACAATTTAAATGCGCGACAGCTTAATCGAAAAAGCTGTAGCAACAACGCCGATCGTTGAACCTGCAACCGATCGAAGAACCGATCGCGCGCCATCGGTTCCACCCCTGTAAATCCACCCCCAGTTTGGTATATTACCCGCGCGATCGAGCCTTAGCATGGCGATCGCCAAAATCATCGACCCCGCAGCCATCAACGTCGGAATAAACCAATAGCTAGAGTGCAGCGAATCCCAAAGTTTGCTTAACTTGACATTTTTCATGAGTTGTGGGGTTGCGATTGTCCGTTGCCATCTTGCGGCGATCGCATTTCGGCTAATTTCCGCAGAGAACCGCTGATGCTGCGGGGTTTGGGAACTTCATTATTACCGGCGGGCCAGCCTTCCCGTTGGCGCGATCGATCGCCATCGGTTTCTTCTGTTTGGTCGTGAAACAAAATTTGCTGTGTCGGAAAGGGCAAATCAATGCCGTTAGCAGTCAGCTTTTTCTTAATTGCAGAAAGTACCTTGTCCCGCGATCTGAGAGCGTCAATTCGTCGCGGCGGAGCAATCCACCATCGAGCGCGAATATTAACGCTACTTCCTGCAAGTTCCAGCAGCAGCACGTCAGGAGCGGGGTCATTCAAAACCTCATCCACACTATGTATTGCTTCGAGCATTAACTGTTTGGCTCGATCGAGATCGTCGCCGTAACCAATACCAACATCGTATTCCATGCGGCGGTTGTCAAATGCGGTATTCACAGTAACAGAATTGG
>JAUBOG010000827.1:0-1617 GCA_036700105.1 Microcoleus occultus BM001215583 | reverse complement strand
AATCTGTAGGGTGCGTCGCTACGATATCTTGGATATAACGCGGCTCCTTGACGAAAGGCGACGCACCCTACTTGCCATCAGATTGTGTGTACCACATATACAGGTCATATGCTGTATAATCCATCAAACAAAAATCAATCCACCGCATTGTGCCACTTCAAAGGGTGGAATGTACAGACCCTCGATCGCCCAAAAACTGTCAATAACATGAAGAAGAAGCCCACCCTCGATCGAAGGTGGGCTCAACTCATGCCAGCTTACCGACAGCTAGGCAATCGGGTCTCTTCGCTGGTAGACGTAAAAATTGAGAAAAAGATCCGAATCTTCCGGAAAAACTTATCCCCAACAATTAAGCTTCAGTTAACCCAAAAACTTTCGGGAAACCTTGCAATCGGCAATATTCCCTAAAAATGGGGAATACTGGAGCTTCAATTGTCCAATATTCCCCATTTTTAATACTAATTCTCAAAACTCATGCAACAGTATCTGTAGGGTGCGTCGCCATCTACAATCTTAAATAATATCCACAATCTTTGAGCGACGCACCTTACACTCACTCGTAAATAAACCCACACTCATCATTGTTGCTTTCTGGAGGCGAGAATTGGTATAACTTTCATTTCCCAAACCGGTTAAGCATCGTCATCGTGAGCAAAGCGGTGGAACAAGAAATCGAGGGCGTAGTTCCGCAAATTGTAGTATTCTGGATCTTCCATAATCTGCACGCGATCGCGCGGGCGCGGGAAAGGAATCTCCAAAACTTCGCCGATTGTCGCCGCCGGGCCGTTAGTCATCATCACCAATCGATCGGCTAAAAACAGCGCTTCATCGATGTCGTGAGTAATCATCAACACCGTACAGCGGTGATCGTTCCAGATTTTCAGCAACTCTTCTTGCAATTCTTCCTTAGTAATTGCGTCCAGAGCACCAAAAGGTTCGTCTAAAATCAGCACTTTCGGGCGAATTGCCAAGGCGCGGGCGATCGAAACCCGCTGCTTCATACCACCGGAAATTTGCGGGGGTCTTTTATCAGCCGCTTCAGTCAATCCCACCATCGCCAAATGCTCGTTGACGATCGCATTTTTTTCGACCTTGGACTTATCTGGAAATACAGCATTAACAGCTATATAAACATTTTCAAACACCGTGCGCCAAGGCAGCAAAGCGTAACCCTGAAACACCACCATGCGATCGGGGCCCGGCTTCTCAATTTTTTGCCCGCTAATTCGGACGCTACCTTGAGTCGGATGGCTAAAACCAGACACCATATTCAACAGCGTTGACTTGCCACAACCCGAGTGTCCGATCAGCGTAATAAACTCTCCCTCAGCCACAGTCAAGTTAATGTTTTCTAAAGCTCTGTAACCGTTTGGGTATGATTTGTGAACATTTTCTATCACCAAAAAAGGCTTCCGGCGATCCTTTACTTTCTTGTCTTGCTTTTTGGTTTGAGTTTGGTTCGTAGTGGTGTTGAGCATGATTTGGGAACTTGTTAGTGGGTTATTGGCTATAGCGAATAGTGGAATTTTGAATGTGAGTTGCCCGTTGAGACTACTGAAACCCTTTTGTCTTTCTAGTTTGTATCGAAGTCTCGATCCCCCTAAATCCCCCTTAAGA
>JAUBOG010000826.1:0-1620 GCA_036700105.1 Microcoleus occultus BM001215583 | reverse complement strand
TCTCAACAAAACTGAAAAACCTGTGACAATTACTTGGGACGCAAGTCCCGGCGAAAAGGCATTTTCTTGGACTTATAACCTCGACGAAATCCGCGCCCTTACAATCTCCCTCGTTCCTCAGTTTATCCCTAAAAAGACTGCTGGAGAACTTCCAGCTTGCACAACCATCGTACTCGCTAATTCCGACCAGGTACAATTTAGCAATGCAACTCGTTTCAAAGTAGAATCCCTGACCGAACACCACATTCTCATCTCGGCTCTCGACCAATTGTATCACTTTCCCATCAACTTGTTTCCCGGCTACCCGACAATTTGTACCATAGATATCCCGACACCCCAACAATTAAAAGCCGCCAGCTATTTATCTGTTACCGATATCAGAATCCGAGCTAAAACGCATTTAGCTCTCGAAGTACCCGACAACTTTTTAGAATTCGCTATGCCCATCCACAAACAGCAGTTAAAAGAAAAACTGGCTCGACAATTGAACGAAGAAAGGGGGGGAGTGGAGAGTGGGGAGTGGGAAGCAGGGAAGCTTCCTAATTTTTACTCTCCACACCTCAATCTTTCTGACTTTGAGATAGCTTGGGAAGAAGCCTGGAAGCACTGCATTGAAAGTTTAGTTAAAAAACAAGGATGGAACGGATTTAGAGAGGAAACTCGCCTTTTACAGCAGCGAGAAGGAACTCAACGAATGGGGACAATTATTAGTTTGAATATTGAGGTACTACGGTCAATAAAAATTCATTGGGACAATGGGGATATTCAAAACTACACCTTAACAGAACTCAAATGTTTGGGTGTGACCCGAATTGAACCTATTGTTAAATTATCGCCCAACGTAGCATATCAAATTAGCGAAGACGGCTCCTACTTTACAGCTTGGATTGGGTTCCGTACAAAAGCACTAGCTAAGGCGTGGCTAATACCTGTCAAAAAGCTAGTCGGCAACCTGAGCAACTTAATTGATTGCCAAATTTCTGAACTTCAACATACAGTTTCTAAATATGAGTATGCTGTAGAATGTCCCAGACATAAAACATTAAACAAGCGTTTAGAAGCTCTGGCCAAAGTTGCTGAACTTGATTTAGAAAGGACGCCATTTAGGAGATGAGTGGGAAGTGGCGAGCACTCCGTAGGGATTGGACGGTGCTTTTTTGGTGGGACAAAAAATTAGGAGTTAGGAGACAGTCAGTCAAATTATTCCGTAATTTACAGCGACAGGACTTACGCATTGTAACGGCAGCATAAGGGTTTGGCATTCGGAGTTTACTTGCACAGTCCTGGACGCATAAATACCAAAGAAACCGGGTTTTTCACTCGTGTTAAAGACTCAAATGCAGTATTTCCCTAAAAAAACCCGGTTTCTCCGTAACGTAAGTCCTATTGCAGAACGCATGAAGGGCAACACTTGTGAAGGACAAAAAATCATTCTCACTGCGTAAGTCATGAGCGATTATTGGACTACTTAATAAGCGTCGCATTCCCCCACTCCCCACTCCTCTCAAGGGTAGGTTTTTTACAATTCAGAAATTGAGGACAAGCAAGAGGCAAGTTATAAAGGCATAAAAAGTCGAAATCCGGGCTTTTTCGCTTCTCCCTCTCTCCCCCTCTCCATCT
>JAUBOG010000094.1:0-16792 GCA_036700105.1 Microcoleus occultus BM001215583 | reverse complement strand
CCATTAATTGTAGGGACACGGCACTGCCGTGTCCTCCGTTTATATCATTCCGAAGCTAACGGATTGGATATGATAGGTTGCCAAGCTGTATCTGGCAGCGAAAAAGCTTATAATCAACATCAACGATCGCACCCCCTCAAGAGGTATTGGAAAATTTATGTGTGTCAACTTAGGGCGTATCCTGCACGAAAGCTACGAAATTCTCGCTTTGTTGGGACAGGGAGGGTTTGCTAGAACCTACACGGCTGCACAAATAAACAAACCCAATAATCCCATGTGCGTTGTTAAGGAAATTCCTTTTCCCCCATCGAACGATCTGCGAGTCTTGTCCACTGCAAGGAAGCGATTTGAAAGGGAAGCTAGCGCTTTGCGCCGTCTGGGCAAAAACTCGTGCATTCCCGAATTGTTCGATCGCTTTGAAGAAAACGACCATTTTTATTTAGTTCAAGAATACGTTCAAGGACATCCGCTTAGTCAAGAACTCGCTGTGGGCGATCGGTGGAACGAGCAAAATACCGTTGCTTTGTTGCGGGAAGTTCTGGAAATATTAAAATCTGTCCACCAAGAAAATATTATTCACCGCGATATTACACCTGCTAACTTAATTCGGCGCGAAACAGATCGACAAATTGTTTTAATAGATTTTGGGGCTGTCAAAGAAATCAGCACTTTTACGGCTAACTCTACAGGTGAAATATTCACATCGCAGGCGATCGGCACCAGCGGTTATATGCCGGCCGAACAATACAATCCGCGGTCTACTCCGCAACCCTACAATGATATTTATGCAGTCGGAATAATCGCGATTCAAGCCCTCACCGGGCGGCGTCCCACAAATCTGCCGCAAGACCCGGAAACTGGTGAAATTGTCTGGGATTATTTAACATCTGAACCGGTTAGCGATCGTCTAAAAAATATTTTAACTAAGATGGTGCGCTTCCACTTTCAAGAGCGCTACCAATCGGTTGATGAAGTTTTGCAAGAATTCGATTTGCGGAGCGTCGAAGGGCCTGACTTATCCAAAACTTCGCGTCGGTTGCGATCGCGCTTTCGCTGGCTGCTGTTAGGATTTGCGGGACTGGGCGCTGCATTGGCGATCGTACTTTTAATCCCCAGAATTTCCCCGCCAATCCCCAGGATTTCCCCGCAGCCAACGGTGGCTGTACCCCCAGCAGATGGTGTAAGTTCTGGCGAAAAACTCCTAGTGCAAACTTCCGCCCTGTGGTCAAAACAAAGGGGAATTAATGAGTTTGCCGATTCAAATTATCCCGAAGCTTTAAAACAGCTCAAACAGTCCTGGCGAGAAGACCGCAGAGATCCAGAAACTTTAATTTACATCAACAATGCGCTGCTGAAGGCAATAAATGCAGAGTATTACACGATCGCAATTGTTGTTCCCATCCGCAGAAATCAAGACGGTAGCATCCTCAACGCAAATTTAGCAGAAGAACTGCTCCGCGGCATTGCTCAAGCTCAAACCGAAGTTAATTTAAGCCTTCTGACTGCAAATGACAACAATAACGATTTTCCCGGTCAAGGCTTTCTCGAACCAAAAGCTCTTAAAGGAAAAGGTCTCCGAGTCATCATCGCCGATGACGGAAATATCAAGTCCTACGCAGTTAAAAGGGCAAATTATTTAGTCGCTCAACCGGATATTCTAGCAGTTATCGGACACTACACCAGCGACATGACTGTTGAAACAGTAGATATTTACGATCGAAATAAACTGCTCGCCATTTCTCCGGGAAGCACAACAGAAGAACTGACGCGAAAACCCCGAAAATATTTCTTTCGGACGGCTCCGACAACTAGCATAGAAGCTGAAGCTTTAGTAAATCAGCTAATCTCAGTCGGTGAGAAAAAAGTCGCAGTATTTTACAATCCCAACAGTCCGTTTAGCGCTTCTTTGTGGGAAGAATTCAAAAAGCAATTTGAAGCCAAAGGAGGTGCGACTTTTAGACTCAGTAATTATTACGACTTATCTAAAAATAATTTTAACGCCGAAGCAGCAATCAAAGAAGTTGAGAAAGCCGGAAAAACAGCCTTACTTGTCATTCCCGACGGTCAAGTCACCAGTTCCCTGGAAAATGCGATCGACATGATTAAAGCTAACAACGATCGCAATTGGATTGTCGGGCCTTGGACGCTGTACGAGCCGAGAACGTTAGAAGTAGCAAAACAGCTAAAGTCTGTTGAAAAACTGGGCATATCCGTGTTTTGGCATCCGTTAATCAGTTTTGACAAAAAATTTCCGCAAAACGCTGAAAAATTGTGGGGAGGCCCGGTGAATACTCGATCGGCTTTAACCTACGACGCCACTCGGACGCTGATTAAAGCTTTAGAAATGCAGCCGGAACCCAGCCGCGAAGGAATGCAGAAAACTTTAGCCGAGCCAAATTTTAAAGCCGAAGGAGCCACGGGTATCATTGAGTTTGACTCCAACACCGGCAATCGCAAAAATCCTTATAAAGGATTGGTGCATATTGTTCCGTGTGCTAGAGAACAATTTGGCGTTACATTTGTGCCGATCGAATTTCCCACAGCGGCCGCCGCAGGTTTAAAATGCGAGTGAATTAATATCTTGCACCATTCTCAAAACACCTTTCAAGGGCAGGCTCTCCAGCCCCCCACACCAAAAAATTTACTATTTGTGGAACAGGCTCTCCTGCCTGTTATTGAGCATCCCGCTCGGTGCAACATATCAATTTATTGGATATATTAAACATGGTTAGGTATTTTTATAAAAACCCCTATGGCTGTCAATCTCGCTTTCTTCGCCGATTCTAGTCTCAAACCAGAAGCCCAAAATAGCTCAGCACTCAAACAAGTCTTCCAGACAATTGAGGCCGATAGCTGTCCGGGCTCCTATAACTTCCACTTGCACACAGTTAACTCTGACGGGCGATCGCACTCAGAAAAAGTGATGGAACAGGCGATCGCGATCGGTCTCAAAGGCTTAGCTATTACAGACCACCACAGCACCAAAGGCTACGAGCAAGCTCAAATTTGGTTGGATAATTGGAAATTAAACAATCCCGACAGCAATACCGCAGCACCAACTCTCTGGACGGGCGCTGAAATCAATGCCGAATTGTTCAACAACGAGGTACACATTCTCGCTTACGCCTTCGATCCGCACCATCCCAGTCTCAGACCTTACTTGCGAGGAGATAGAGGTACGATCGGCAGCGATAATTATCCAGCAGCAAATGTAATTAAAGCTATTCACGAAGCAGGAGGTTTAGCAGTTCTCGCACATCCTTGCCGCTACCGTTCTACCGCAGATAAATTAATCCCGGAAGCCGCTCGTCTTGGCATTGACGGCGTAGAAACGTACTATGCTTACAATAATCCAAATCCTTGGAAACCGAGTCCCAAACAAACTGCTTTAGTCAAAGATTTAGCAGAAACTTACAGCTTGTTTGGAACTTGCGGAACCGATTCTCACGGTCTCAGTCTTCTTGTCAGAATCTAGATAATTTGGGAACTGGGAATTGGCAATTCGGCATGGGGCATTGTTAACAGTTAACTGTTAACTGTTAACTGTTAACTGTTGACTAATAACTGATGACAAATGACAAAGGACTACCGCTCGGGGAACAACTGACAAGACCTGTTAGTTGGCTGATTTGCCCAGTCCAAGCGAGAACCCCCAAACCGATCCATCCAACCTTCCAAATAAGCCCGATTGGCTTTTCTTTCCTCTGGATCGGATGTATTCATGGGATGAGGTGCTAAACCAAAAATAGTCGCTGTCGTCACGCAAAACATCGACTTTTGAAAACTCTGACAAATTTGCACCCTCACATCATCTTCGCCCCGGCAACTCGTGCGGTAAACTTCGTGCAAATACTCCGGCAAATAATGCCGCATATCTTGCATCAATTGAGTTGGCGGAATCCCCGCACCTCCTATGGGTAAAGGATCGGCAAACAAAGCACCGTAGCCGAATTCTTTTTGTGCTTCGGGGATTTGATGGGCTTGCGCGTTGTATGAAACTGTGCCGAAAAATGCAGTTCCCCGAAAGAAAACTGCTTCTACATAGGGAATCGCTACATCTGCTAAAAACGTTAAGTTAGCTTCTTTTGGAACGATCTCGTAAACTTGACCGCTAATCTTGACGCTGTAGGTGATGGGTAAACTGGCGGCTGCTACTAAACCAGCTTTCACAAAATCTACTACATCCGCGATCGACTTTGTTTCTCCTCGATCGTAGGAATCAGATAAGTCGATAAACAAATCGCTCATTACCCGCCAAAACTGACCGAGACCGGTGTAATAAGCCAGCATCCGCACTTGTTCCGGCAAAAAATCAGGAAATGCTTTGTGGAGTCCCTGCATGAAAAAATTGCCTTTTAATTTAGCCGCGATCGCCTTTTCGGCCAAATTGCTAAATTCCGGCGAATCCAAATAACTATCCAAACCGCCGCCGCCGTGCCAAAGCATTGTTCTCATGCAGTATTCGGCATACTCAAAATTTATGCGGTCGTGCCACAAATAGCGCATTATTTTAGGCAGAGTAACTTCCCCATTGAAATATTTAAAAAATGGGAAAAGCACTAAAAATTGTGATTCTGCGATGTAGTTCAGATTGCGGGAGTAGGCATCGAGAACTATAGCATAACTTTTGAGAACCCCAACGACTTCTATTAAATTTTCCTCGGATTCAGGCAGTAAAGCTTTGCCTGATTCCAAGATGTCAATGTATGCGGCTAGGGGATGGGAAGATGGTTTTAATATGGTACTTGTCATTTTAATTTAACCTTAAATGAAGGAAAGCACAACACGGATGTTGACACGGATACACGGATGAATGGAATAGGTAGGGACACGGCTTTTGGAGTGTCCCTACAGCCGTCTGCGGTATTTTATGGGATTGAAAACTGCCATAGGACTTGCATTCCGATGCTGCGAACCTCTGGAATATTTTATTTCAAGTTTTGAGCGATCGCCCTAACTTGGGGTGGTACATTAGCTACCAGTCCGATCGCCGTTTTCTCGCTCAAAGCAACAATCACTCCCGGCTGCACTCCCATGATGGCGATAATTACTGCTAAAACCAGCGAAGGAATGCGATCGCCCCAGCGCACTTGCGGTAAACTCACCACCAAATCCGAAAGGCGACCGAAAAAGGCGCGGTTGACCATAATTAAAAAATACACCGAAGTCAAACCAGTGCCGATCATGCACAGCAAAGTTTGCACCGGAAACACTTGCAAGCTACCCCGAAATACCAAAAATTCAGCAATAAATCCAGCCAAACCGGGAATCCCCGCACTCGCCATCACTCCAAGAATCATTAAACTGCCAATCATCGGCAAACCGCGATCGGGATTGAACAAACCTTTGAGAACATCTATATTGCGGCTGCCGGATTTTTTGTAAACCACCCCGACGGTTAAAAATAGCAGCGCCGAAATTAAGCCGTGGCTGACCATTTGCAAAACTGTTCCCAGCATACTAACGGGAGTAGCTGCGGCGCTAGCTAACAGGATGTAGCCCATATGGGCGATCGAACTGTAAGCTACCATTTTTTTCATATCTTTTTGGGCGATCGCGCAACTAGCCCCGTAAAGCACGCTAACCACAGCCCAACTCGCCAAAATCGGCGCAGCCAAAGCCCACGCATCGGGAAACAAACCCAAACCAAACCGCAACATCCCGTAAGTTCCCAGCTTCAAAAGCACCCCAGCCAGCAGCACCGAAACAGGCGTCGAAGCTTCTACGTGAGCATCAGGAAGCCAAGTATGAAAAGGCACTAAAGGAATCTTAATCCCAAAAGCCAGCAATATCCCGGCCAGCAACACAATTTGCCTTACCAAAGGCAAAGGCGAAGCGCCTTGCAAATGCGACGCACCAATAACACCAACCAAATCGAAACTAGAAGCACCGCTGAGCCAACCAGTTCCCAAAAAAGCAGCCAGCAGCACAATCCCGGCAAATGCAGTATAAATTAAAAACTTAGTAGCAGCATAACCCCGGCGTTCGCCTCCCCAAATTGCAATTAACAGATAAAGCGGGATTAGTTCTACCTCAAAAAACAGGAAAAATAGCAGCAAGTTTTGAGATAAAAAAGCCCCCGTAACGCCGCCGGTAATTAACAGCATCAAAGAATAGTAAAGTCGAGGTCTGCGGATAGACTCATCCGTAGCGTAAATAGCTACCCCTGTCAGCAGAGTATTTAAAATTACCAAAGGCAGAGATAAACCATCAACACCCAGATTGTAGTTCAATCCTAAAGTATCGATCCAAGGGATAAATTCTGCAAACTGCAACTGACCGGTACTGGCATCAAATTGAGTAGCCAAAATTACCGATAAAATAAAAGTTATAGCTGCCGCGGCGATCGCAGCATTCCGAACAATTTTAGAACCGATCGAACCGGGCCAAAACCCGATCAGAGCAGCCCCCAACATTGGCATCCAGATTAAAGCACTGAGCATCAATTTAAAACTTTCCTTTACTACAGATTTTTAAACTATATTTAAGATTAACGCAAAGCCAGAAAATAAAAAAGCGATCGGCTGATTTTTTTTGTTAACATAGCTTCAGATGTATTTGGAACCGTCCCATGACCTCAAGTCTTACAGAAAGTCTCACAGACCGGGAAGATTTGCAAATTCGATCGGCAATTCCTTCCATCCGCCTCACAGTTGCCGACTTGGAACAACTGCAAGGTATACTCTCGGAAGCACATCTAGACTACCAATTAGAACTGGTAGACGGGAAGATTATCATTATGGGCCCATCCGACATTGTATCGAGCGAAATAGGAGCAGAGTTAGTCAGACTTTTGGGCAACTGGGTCAAACCCCGCAAACTTGGACGAGTGTTTGATTCCAGCGGCGGCTTTATCCTCCCCAATTCCGATCTGAGAGTTCCCGATGTTTCTTTTGTAATAGCCGATCGCCTCAAACAAAGCAAACGGTATTTTGCCGAACTCGTCCCCGACTTAGTAGTAGAAATCAAATCTCAGTCCGATCGACTCAAACCCCTGCGAGAAAAAATTCTATCATTCATCGAACTCGGAGCAAAAGTCGGAATATTAATCGACCCGGACAAGCGCACAGTCACAATTTACCGCCCCGCAGCCGAACCAGTTATATTGAGAGATGGGGAGATGCTTTCAATCCCCGAACTTTTACCAGGTTGGGAAGTCCCAGTTATTGAATTGTGGCCGATCGACTTTGAATAACATTAGATAAACCAGACACTCCCGGCATAAAATCATCTGCGTTAATCTGCGTTAATCCGCCCTCATCTGCAGTTCAAAATTAAATAACATCAGACAAAAAGCAGACAAACCCCGAAAAATTCATCTGCCTTTATCTGCGATTTAAAACTGCCAAATAATTAGCGCCAGCAACCCAGCCACACCCCCAGCAATAGTCAGCACATAAAACTGCGACTGACCGGTGCCGCTATACTTCAACCCTTCGCCGCTGAAAATGGTAGCAAAACCGAATAAATTCACCGCCCCATCCACTACATATTTGTCAGTCCAAGCGCTGATTTTAGCAATAGAAGCAACGGCCCAAACCACAGTCAGCATATAAATGCGATCGATATAAAAATCGAAAGCCAACAAATCCTGCAAAACCGGAATTGGCAATCGTACTGGCCTCGGTAAAACCCCGTACCAATAAATCGCCACCCCCACCGCAACGCCAATCAAGCCAGATAACAACAACAGCGGCGTATCGAGGGTTTTCAGCAGCAAATTTAAAGCATCAAAATTGCCAGTTTCCGCCCAAGGGCCGCTCCAACTAATTAATAGTTGCCACTGCTGCAGCATCCAAGGCACCATCAGCGCGAATACCGTCAAAATTACCATCGGCAAAGCCATCGGCCAACCAACTTCAGGAGCTCGGCGAGTCTTCGGCTGCGGTTTTCCGACAAAAACTAAAGCGAATACGCGAGTTAAATTTAGCGCCGTTAAGCCGTTAACTAACAGCAACACCACTACCAGCCACAAAGGTACTGTCCAAAAACCGTTGAGCCAGCGCCGCATCGCCCAAAAATTACCCAGCGGCAGTAGCGCCACCATCCCCGCAGCACCTACTAAATAAGCCGTAGTCGTGGCAGGCATTCTCGACCACAACCCGCCCATTTCTGTTAAATCCTGAGTGTTAGTGGTGGTAATAATTGACCCTGCGCTCATGAATAATAGCGCTTTGGAAATCGAGTGCGCGAACAGCAACAGCAAAGCAATATCAACGTGATTTTGGCCGACGGCGATAAATACCAAACCCAATGAAGCGCTAGTAGAATGGGATAGTGTTCTTTTAATGTCAATTTGGGCGATCGCCACCAGAGAAGCCCCAACAGCCGTCACCGCACCCAAAACCACCAGCACTCCATCAGTCACCGGCGACAGCGCCAAAACAGGCTGAAGTTTAATCAAAACATAAGCCCCACCGCCCACAACTACGGTATTCCGCATAATTGAAGCCGGATTAGGCCCTTCCATCGCCTCATCCAGCCACAAGTGGAATGGAAACTGAGCGCACTTCGCCGTAGGTGCGGCAATTAAAGCCAAACCCAAAAGAGCCGCCACTACGGGAGACAAAGTTACAGTTTCCGCCCATTTCTCCAAATCCGAAAAGTTCAAACTTCCGGCGATAGTCGAAAGCGTTACTACTCCCATCAACAGCGGCACATCTCCCACGCGCTTGGTTAAAAACGCATCGCGAGCGGCGGTTACTACCAGCGGTTGAGCGTACCAAAACCCTACTAGCAAGTAAGTTGAAAGCGTCAGCATTTCCAGCAAAGCGTAAGTTAGAAGCAGCGAGTCGCTAATCGCAATGCCGCTAATTGCCGCTTCAAAAAAACCGAGCAGCCCAAAAAATCGAGCTAGGGCCCAGTCTTTTTCCATGTAGCCGAGAGCGTAAATTTGTGCCAGCAAACTTAGAAATGTCACTAACTCCATTGCTCCCACGCTCACCGTGGATATTTCTAATGCTAAAGACAAATCTAAATCTGCTGCTTTTAGCCAGTGAAGGAGCAATTGTTGGGGAGGTCGATCCCAAGTTGCTGCAAAAATAACTGAGCCGTGGATGAAAGCCAAGACAGTCATCAGCAAATTGAAGTAAGCCGCCGGTCTGGGCCCTGTTTTGCGAACGGTTCCAGTAGACCAGGGTAAAGTTAAAATTGCGCCAATTAAGCCATACAAAGGTACCCACCAACAGGCTTGGAGGAGAAATTGAGTCATTCGCTTTTAGATTTTAGATTTTAGATTTTAGATTTTAGATTTTAGCTTGAGCCGACAGATAAATGCGGGGGCTTATTTTCAGGATGCTACGCTTTTTACGGTCTCCCTCAGCCAGCCTGCGAAGCAATAAATCTGGGGGTTCAAACTAAGTTGGTTTCGGTCGTTGAATTAATTCGTCATACTTCAAATAAGTGGCTGGCTTAAAAAAAAAGCAGTCACTGCCGATCGCACCGCATCCTAGAACTTTGGTTAAACCAGATCGTATAATTCTAGTAAAAAAAATCTAATTCAAAATTAACTATACATTAAAAAAGGTAAACTTATAATCATTTAATTAAAAAAAATAATCTCGCAGAGGCTCGGGACTGCCAGAAAAAATTTGCCCAAAACTGAGGCAACCCGCATTTTTTTCTGTTTTCCCGCGATCCCTACCCTTTAAACCCTCAATTCCCGCTCGTTTGACTGGTCGGGAGCCGAGCTAGCGAACTCTACTTCAGAAGTATTTTTACTTACGACACTTCGCGCTCGCCCCAGCCATCTACCCTCCTCTATATTAAGTTTATTAAATAAATATTAAATTATTTTAAGTAACATAAAAAATTTTAATTTTTGTTATTAAGCATTATGATGTTAGTTTATATTGTCAAGGTGGACAACTTCCCCTATTCTTAAAGTATAGGAAGCTTTACACTGCATTCCTAAATAATGTGGGCCCCCCCGTCCAAATTTTGAGATTTATCAAAGATTTGTAACGGTAATTCCGCTAGTCCTCAAGGAGATTCAAAAATGTCAATTGCCGTGGGAATGATTGAGACAAAAGGTTTTCCCGCTGTGGTGGAAGCTGCCGATGCTATGGTCAAAGCTGCTCGCGTTACCCTCGTGGGCTATGAAAAAATCGGCAGCGCCCGCGTCACCGTAATTGTGCGCGGCAACGTGTCGGAAGTCCAAGCCTCAGTCGCAGCAGGAGTGGAATCCGTCAAGCGGGTCAACGGCGGAGAAGTAGTCTCTACCCACATCATCGCTCGCCCCCACGAAAACCTAGAATACGTTCTGCCGATTCGTTATACAGAAGCAGTAGAACAGTTCCGAGGCTACTAAGTTCTGAACGCACAAAATTTTTGTTTGAGAAAAATTTGTGCGGCCGTCCAAAATTTACTGTTTAGTTCCCAAAATATTCAACCAGGAGTAAAACCAATGGCAATTGCAGTTGGCATGATCGAAACCCTAGGCTTCCCCGCAGTGGTAGAAGCCGCTGACGCGATGGTCAAAGCAGCCCGCGTCACCTTGGTAGGCTACGAAAAAATCGGTAGCGCTCGCGTTACAGTCATTGTAAGAGGAGATGTCTCGGAAGTGCAAGCTTCCGTGGCCGCTGGAGTAGAGTCGGTGAAGCGCGTTAACGGCGGACAAGTGATGTCCACCCACATTATCGCTCGCCCTCACGAAAACTTGGAGTACGTGCTGCCCATTCGCTACACCGAAGCTGTCGAACAGTTCCGCGAAGGCGTGAGCGGCATTCGCCCCCTCAACAGGTCTTAATAATTGCGATCGGCTGTTGGGGGCATTTGGTAATTTAAAAATTAAAAATTAAAAATTGCGATGTTTTTGATTTAGCATTTTTAATTTTTAATTGAGGAGGGAATGGGATATTGGTCATCAGTCATCAACCATCAGTCATGAGTCATTAATTACTAGGCGAAGAACTCTAAAATGCCGAGAGCGGAATGAGAAAAGCTAATAAAAAAAAGACAAGTGACTGTGTAAAAATGACAATTGCCAATTACCAATTACCTACTAGCTAAAATGCAAATGGCCAAAGTTCTCGGCACAGTTGTCAGTACCCAAAAAGAGCCGACGCTGAGAGGATCGAAATTTCTACTGCTGCAATTCATCGATGAGGAAGGTTCGCCAGTTCCCGGCTATGAGGTAGCCGCCGACTGTGTGGGCGCTGGTATAGATGAATGGGTCTTAGTGACCCGAGGCAGCGCAGCCCGGATCGCGCCCGGAAGCGAAAACCGTCCGATCGATGCTCTGGTAGTAGGCATTATAGATACTGTCAATGTAGAAAACCGCCTCATTTACAGTAAAAAAGACGACCCGTACGGCTAGTTGGCAGTTGGCAGTTGACCCTTCGGCTACGCGAGCGGGCAGGCAGTTGGCAGTTGACAGTTGGCAGCGAACAGCTAACAGTGAACAGTGAACAGCTAACAGCTAACAAAAAAAAATTTTCAACTTAGGAGAACTTAATTTATGGCAGTCCGCAACGTTGCGGCTCCCCCGACGCCTTGGTCGAAAAACTTGGCAGAGCCGAAAATTCACGACACCGCCTACGTACATTCCTTTTCTAACATTATTGGGGATGTGCATATCGGTTCTAATGTGATGATTGCCCCCGGGACATCTATCCGCGCCGATGAAGGTACTCCTTTTTATATCGGACAAGGAACCAACATTCAAGACGGAGTGGTGATTCACGGCTTAGAAAAAGGCCGAGTTACAGGGGAGGATAGCAATTCTTATTCGGTATGGGTGGGTAAAAATACTTCGCTCACCCACATGAGTTTAATTCACGGCCCGGCCTACGTGGGCGACGATTGCTTTATCGGCTTTCGTTCTACGGTGTTTAATGCCAGAGTAGGAAACGGCTGCATTGTGATGATGCACGTACTGATTCAAGATGTAGAGATTCCCCCGGGCAAGTATATACCTTCGGGAGCCGTCATCACCAATCAGCAGCAAGCCGATCGCTTGCCAGATGTTCTTGATTCTGATGTTAAATTTGCAACCCACGTCATCGGAGTCAATGATGCTCTGAGAACGGGTTATCGCTGTGCTGAAAACATCGCCTGTCTAGCACCAATTCGCAATGAGCAATCTAAAAACTCTAATATGACTCCCATCACTTATTCTACCCATTCCACCAGCCAGTTGAGCTCCTCTCTCGTCGATAGCATCCGCAATTTGCTAGCCCAAGGATACAGCGTGGGAGCCGAACACGCCGACGCCCGGCGCTTCCGTACCGGTTCTTGGCGCACTTGCGGTCCGATTTCCTCAACCCGCGAGTCCGAAGTAGTCGCGGCTTTGTCAGCTTGCATGAGCGACCACCAAGGAGAATACGTCCGCTTGATCGGGATTGACACCAAAGCCAAGCGCCGCGTACTCGAAGAAATCGTCCAAAGACCCGGAGACAGCGGCTCTAACGGTAACGGTGCCACAACTCACAAATCTAACGGTAAAGTTGCACAAACTGCTTACCAAAATGGCGGTTCTGTATCCAACGGCAAATTGAGTGCCGAAACAGTGGCGACAGTTCGCAGCTTGCTAGCTCAAGGCTACAAAGTGGGGACGGAACACGCCGACGCGCGCCGCTTCCGCACCAGTTCTTGGCAAAGCGGGGCTTCGCTGCAAGTCAAAAACGAATCTGAGGCGATCGCCGCTTTAGAAGCTGTGATGAACCAATACCCGGGCGAATACGTGCGCTTCATCGGGATTGACCCGAAAGCCAAGCGGCGCGTGGTTGAAGAAATTATTCAGCGTCCAGACGGCCCGGTCGGTCAATCGGCTAAGCCGGCTGCAACATCGGGATACAAAGCTGCGGCGACAGGCTCGGCATCGGGCAGCGGTATGTTGACCGGCAAGACGATCGACCAAATCCGCAACCTGCTCTCCCAAGGTTACAAAATCGGCTCGGAACACGCCGACGCGCGCCGTTTCCGCACCGGTTCTTGGAGCAGTTGCGCGCCGATCGCCTCTAACCGAGAATCCGAGGTGATTTCGGCTCTCGAAAGCTGTCTCAAAGAACACAGCGGCGATTACGTCCGCTTGCTCGGTATCGACTCCAAGGCCAAGCGCCGCGTACTCGAAGAAATTATCCAGCGTCCTTAATTGGCTGGGTAATTAACTTGTTTCTCCCGTTAATTCCGAGCATCGGTTAACGGGAGATCCGCTCTTCAAATAAAAGTGAGAGTTGAATGGTTAAACAGATCGATCGATAATTATTGCTCGAAATTAAGCATTTTATCTATCAGTACGAGAGTGGAAAGTATCGGCGTTAAATCTAAAATCCTAAATCTAAAATGGTTAAGTTGAATGTTTTTATCGCCACTGCAATTAAGTAGCAACTCTCAGATTTTGATGAGTGGCGATGTAGTTGTGAATGATGGTGCGGCGATCGCCCCTGGAGTCATCCTGCAAGCAGATCCCGGTAGCCGGCTCTCGATCGCTGCCGGTGCTTGTATCGGTATGGGAGCGATCCTTCACGCCCGTGAAGGCAATCTGGACATCGGGGCGGGCGTGATTCTGGGTGCAGGGGTGCTGGTGGTAGGTGCCGGGACGATCGGCGCAAACGCCTGTATCGGCGCGGCGGCGACGCTGATCGATCCTTGTATTCCTCAAATGCAAATTTTGCCAGCCGGTTCTCTCCTCGGAGATAGCAGCCGCCAAATTGCCGCAGAAGACGCACCGCCGGAAACTTCAGCAGCGGCTGCGCCAGCCGTCGAGCCGCCCGAAAAAGAGGAAACCGAGCTTGACACACCGCCCGAGACAGAGCCGCCGCCGGCATCTTCTAACGGCGCAGGCCCACCCCCTCAACCCGGGGAAACGCCAACTATCCTCTACGGCCAAGCTCACATCAATCGGCTGCTGGGGACGCTGTTTCCGCACCGGCAAGCTTTCGATCGATCGGACGAAAACGGTAACACTCTCACGGGCGGTTCTGGGTAGCGGTCAATTCGGCAAAAGCCAGCTATGCTGAAGGCAGAACGATCGATATAAATAGGTAATCTCAAATTATTGGTAGCTCAGCAATTTTTAAGGCCTTGCAGCATAAATCTGTATCGGGCAGCTTGTGCGGTCTGTCTTCTCATCTGAGAAACTAAAACTATCAACAAATTTTTATTTTTGGAAGTTTCTAAGGGTAATTGAAGATGGACGGACAAACAGATAATTATAGCAGCAAATCGGATTCGCAGCGCCAGGAATATTTCAAAGACACTGCTTTGGGTTTGGTATCGACTACGAGTTTTCCGGCAATTGTCGGGACTGCTGACATGATGCTGAAGTCGGCGGGAGTGATTTTGGTAGGATACGAAAAAATAGGTTCCGGTCACTGTACGGCGATCGTCCGGGGCAGAATTTCCGACGTGCGTTTGGCTGTGGAAGCTGGAGCTCAGACAGCCGAACAGTTCGGACAGTTTGTGTCTAAGTTGGTGATTGCTAGGCCTTTGGCTAATTTGGAAGTGGTTTTGCCGATCGGCTTTCGCCTGACTCAACTGTCGGAAAGCGGCAGTTATTCTCGGCTGAGCAATCAGGCGATCGGTTTGCTCGAAACCCGGGGATTTCCGGCAATGGTCGGTGCTTGCGATGCTATGCTCAAATCCGCAGACGTACACTTGGCCGCCTACGAGAAAATTGGCGCCGGTTTGTGCACGGCAATTATTCGCGGTGCAGTCGCAGATGTAGCAGTCGCCGTAGAAGCGGGGATGTACGAAGCTGAGCGCATTGGCGAGTTGAACGCGGTGATGGTAATTCCGAGGCCTTTGGAAGATTTGGAACAAACTTTGCCCCTGGCGAGTTGCTGGATCGAGCAGCGTCAACCTGTGATGATGCCCGTGTCGGTTAAGGAAAAGGAAAGAGAATCGATCGAACTTCCTGATTTGGAGAAGTTGAGGGTTTATGTGGAAGAGGAAATCAATCGGTAATTAAGCAATAAAAGTTTGTAGAGAAATATTGCGGGAAATACTGAGACGAAGTTTATCTAAAAGATATAAATTTTACTCGCTAGGACTCCGTGCAAAAAAAAATACCGATGAGCTGCCAAGAGCTGAATTTGGCGGTAGAGTCCCGCGCAGCCTCATCAAGAGATACAGGTCGCCAAATAAAGCTAGATTTTAATGCGAAAGTCTATCGGGTAAATAATCGAACCGCCGAAGTAAATCCAGCCGAGAAGCAGCCTCTTTCAATAGGATTTAACTACTGTTAAGATCCACCTAAAATCCTGTTTCCGGTAGATTTCCTGGAACAAGTCAAGAGTTACTGTAGGTGCAGGTGGATGCTCTTTCAACAGATTAACGCCTGTCGAACTCAACACGAGAGTGCAAAGCAATCAATCCCGAGAATCAAGCAATCCTGAAAGTTGACCTATGAACCTCAAACAATTGAACCTCAAAGATGTTTACAAACGCGGTTTGCACAGCGCCAAGAAAGGAAACTACGAAGCGGCACTCGAAGACTTCGATCGGATACTGCAAGTCAATCCGGCAGATGCCAAAGCCTATAACAATCGCGGCTTAGTCTACTATTACATGAAAGACTACCAAAAAGCGATCGCAGACCTCAGCCAAGCGCTAGATATAAATCCTAATTTGTTCGAGGCTTATTTGAATCGAGGTAATGCTTGGCGCCATCTCGGAGAACACGAAAAAGCCATTGACGATCTCAACTGCGCTTTAGCCAGCAAGCCTGACAGCCACGCTATCTACAACAACCGGGGGCTGGTACTTGCTAATTTAGGACATTACGAAGAAGCAATAGAAGACTACAATCGAGCTCTCTCGATCAATTCCCATAATTATAAAACCTATTACAACCGGGGGCGCGCTTACTACCTTTTGGGAGAAAAAGAAGCAGCCACGGAAAACTTTAACGAAACGCTGCGGTTGAATCCTAGATATATCAAAGCTTACATAAATCGCGGCCTGTGTTACCACCAATTAGGAGACAACACGCAGGCGATCGCCGATTACAACACTTCGCTGGGCATCGATCCAAACAATGTTTACGCGTATTACAACCGAGGTTGCGTTCGCTACAAATTAAAACAAATGCAGCTTGCAATTGAAGACTTTGACAAAGCAGTGCAACTCGACCCAAACTATGTTAAAGCTTATCTCAACCGCGGTTTAGCGCTGTATAAACTCGGAGATGTTGCAGCGGCAAATAAGGATTTTTACCACGTAATGTGCATTAATGCGGAAGCTTATTTATACTACCAAGCACAGCGCTGCACGCCTGATATTAATTCCTATTTCAAGGAAGCGCCGCAGATGGAACTTAATAATGCTGTCGAATACTACAACACAACATTAAACAATACAATCTCCACGTCCTTAAGTTCGGCTGTATTAAACGCCATCTGGAATCAAGAAGATTTGGAGAACAGAGAATCGATCATTTGTGAAGGTGAATTTCTAAATGAGTGATTTAGTCAGCAGTCAGTAGTCATTAGTCATTAGTCATTAGTATTAGCTGTAGGGTGCGTCGCTACCCTTAAATTATCAAAAAAAGCGACTATCTCGCGAGCGACGCACCGGTGCATACAGTCTTTGAGGAAACAAACCCAAAACTCATAACTGTTGCAAGATTTTGGAGAATTGGTATCAGTTCGTGATGCTAATATCAATTATCGCCTCGTTTTGCAACAATGATGAGCGATCGGGAAAGTTTCCTCAACTATTTGTGTAGGTGCACTCGCTGCGAGATTGTCGCTTTTTTTGGGGAGTTAAGGGTGGCGACGCACCCTACGGCTGTTAATATCAATTCCGGTAACATCGGAATTAATATTACCCGAAATCAGGACACGGCAGT
>JAUBOG010000825.1:0-1643 GCA_036700105.1 Microcoleus occultus BM001215583 | reverse complement strand
TCAAAAACTATCTCGCTGTGAGAGTTAAAGCCTTTGACAGTACCCTTCGACTTGGATTTATCGCTGAATTCGACTTCAAAGTCGAGGCGCGAGCCTTGGGAATCGGTAAAGCTGATTTCATCCTGACTGCTTCTCTTTACCATTTCAGCTAGACGCTCTTGGTTGAGAGCTTGTTGAAAAATCTTTAAGCGGTCGAGTTCTTCTTTTTCTTCAGGTTTCAGGAAGTCGTTTGTCACTTTCCATTCTCCAGTTTTATCCTGTACTGCTGAGAACATTTCCTCTCCTTCCTTAGTTTTTAAGCTGACAGCGGTAGAGGAGTCAAAATTTGTTACATAAAGTTTGGCTTCTCCTAAATCAACCCCATCTTCTAATGCAATGCCTTCCGCATTTGCTTCTTCTTCCGCTAGGCTGTAAATTTTTGCCAGGGTTGCTGCAAGTTGGGCGTCCTGAGTAAGATTTGGGGCTGTCACAGTGATTTTTTTAGCAGTAGCGCTAGCGCTGCTAGCTGGGATTGTTGATTCTAATGAAATTTTTTCACCTATTTCTGTTCCGTTTTGTACGAATTCGTCGCTGAGGGATGGAGTTGAGCTGTCGGGCTGTTCTAATTTTGCATCGCCAGCTTGAACGCCTGTCTCGCTTTGAAGAGAAAGTTTGTTCTCTAAAGCTTCTATTCGCTCTTCTAGGGTATCGAGTCGCTTTTCAAGTCGGTTGAGTGCTTCATTTATTTGTACGAGCTGTTCTTCAAAACTAGCCTCTGTGTCAATCTTAATAGCAGCCGTTTTTTCAGAATTGTTGTCTCTCACAAGACCGGAAATTTTATCAACTTTTCCGTGGACTTTGCTAACAGCTTTAGCTAAGAGCATACCGGGTGTTGACACAAATTCGGCATCCGGTTCAGGTAAGATGTTTTGTTCCGGTTCTGGCTCCGGTTCAGCTATCGGTAAAGCTTCGGATTCGACCATTGCATCTGCAACTGAATCCGCTTCAACCAAGTTGGTAACTCGCTGGGAGAGCGAGTCAGCCCGCTGGCTTTGAGCTTGGAGCCTTTTGACAATACCGGCAACTTGGCGCTCTTTTCCAGCCCCAAGAGCAGCTTCTATAATTTGAGAAGCTGCTTTTTTGCCAATCAGAGTAGCGAGAACCGCAACTTGAGCACTCATGCCGCTGACAGTTGTACCTTCTACCTCACTTCCAGAAATGGCTGTTCTACCACTGACTTGTACAGCAGCATCGAGGATACTATCGATGTTCTGGTCGTTTGATTTTTTGCCTTGAGGTCGCTGTTGGCTAGTTCTGGTTTTGGAAGGTGTGACTGCTAAGGATTCAGCAACTTCTACCGCTTCATCTGTCTGAAGTTTTCTTTTGGCTTGGGATTTAGCTGATAATTCTTCTTCTTCCAAATCTTCTCGCTCAGAGTTTTGAAGGTGGCTTTTAGTTTGAGGCTTAGCTTTAGGTTGAGGTTCTTTGACTTCAAACTCATCTAGTTCACTTAGTTCATCTCTCGGAGAGCGGGTTAAGGCTTTAGATTTAACCAGGGGTTCTTCCGACTCCAACTCCTCTACGTCATCTTTTCGGGGTCTTTTTTTGGTTTGAGAGTTGGGTGATGGCTCGTCGTCATCCGAATTTTCTATTTCATCTTTTTT
>JAUBOG010000824.1:0-1643 GCA_036700105.1 Microcoleus occultus BM001215583 | reverse complement strand
TAACGATCAATTCTATTTTAAGACACAAGATGAAATGGCCAAGCTATTTCATGATATTCCTGAGTCTTTAGATAATACCAATCGCATTGTAGACAAAGTGGAGGTTTTGAATTTAAAAAAGGATATACTCCTCCCAGCCTTCCCTATTCCCAAAGAATTTCAAATTCATACAGATGCCAATTTAAATCAATGTCATTGACTGCGGCGAATTTCAGTAACTTGGTCGGCAACATCCAAAATTGCCGGCGACATCGAAGGGCCTGTCAAAATAATATCTAAATGGTGGGGCTTGCTGTCAATCAATGCCAGCAATTCTGCTTCGGGAATTAAGCCTAAATTCACCGCTAAACTCAATTCATCGAGAATAATTAAGGCATAACGGCCTTCGCGCACCGCATTTTGAACGTAGTGCCACAATTGTTCGATCGATCGCGTTTCGGACTCATCTAAATCCGCCTTGTCAATGCAGCGGGGCAAATTGCACCGCACCCAATCTAAATGTTCCCCCAGCCGCACCGGATGCTGAGGCCCTTGATTGATTCCCCCTTTGAGGAACTGCACCGCCAACACCGGAGCCCCCTGTCCTGCAATTCTGAGAGCGTGAGCCATGACACTGGTAAAAAAGCAACGGTGCGACGCTGTAAAAACTTGCACCAGCCCTTCAACTGTGTAGGGCAAGCTGTGGGTTAAATTGAGTTTAGGGGTTTGTAACTGAGCAACCATAGGGCAATATTTAATTAGCAATTGAGTCTTGAGTGCGGCTCCGACCTTGGCAGGGATGGAGCCTGCTTAACAATATATAGTGTACTTGGCCGATCGCACATCGGATCGCACGCTAGATATACAATTTGTCAAAAGCTAGCGGCAGTAGCATTCTCCGTCATTTGTGCGATTTTTGGACTCAATAACAGGTAAACTTTGAATGTCGCGGCGCTAGGAGCAGATACTGTGAGATTGGTGATTCTGGGAGGGCCGGGAGCGGGAAAGGGAACGCAGGCACAATTGTTGTGCAGCAATTTGAGCATTCCTTTGCTGGCTGTGGGGGATATTCTGCGCGAGGCGATCGCAGATGACACAGAGTTGGGCAAGTTGGCGGTGTCTTATGTGGAAACAGGGGAATTAGTTCCCGATCCAATAATGATTGAATTTTTTCGTCGCCGGCTGCTGCTGTGGGATGTCTTTAATGGCTGGGTGCTGGAGGGGTATCCGCGCACGGCTTTTCAAGCTGAGGAGTTGGATTTTTTGCTCTCTGATTTGGCACAGGAAATCGATTGGGCGATTTGGTTGAAGGTTCCGACTGAGGTGTTGTTGAGCCGATCGCTCGAACGAGATCGATCGGACGACAGTCCTGAAATTTTACAGCGCCGGCTTGATTTATACCGCGAGCAAACTGTCCCGATTTTAGATTATTACGAGTATCGCAACAAGCTGTTAACTGTCAATGGCGATCGACCTCCCGAAGAAGTGCAGCAGGATATTCTCAAAGTTGTTAATAGTTAATAGTTAATAGTTAGTTGTTATTTATCGATCGATACCCAATGCCCAATGCCCATTGGTGTCAAGTAAAGACTGAAAGCCTTGAGACATCTAGTTTTTACATCAGTCTAGATCCCCCTAAATCCCCCTTAAGAAGGGGGACTTTG
>JAUBOG010000093.1:15435-16918 GCA_036700105.1 Microcoleus occultus BM001215583 | reverse complement strand
AACGAGTTACCTTCGCAGGGTCAACGATACCAGCTTCAAACATATCGACAAACTCATTTGTCGCTGCGTTGAAACCAACGTTGAACGGCTTTTCTTTGACGCGCTCAGCAATCACAGCGCCATTCAAACCAGCATTTTCAGCAATCCGCTTCAGGGGAGCAGCCAAAGCACGGGCTACAATCAAAGCACCGGTCAATTCTTCGCCCTTCAGATTGGCGTTAGCCCACTCTTCCAATTGAGGAGTTAGGTGAGCCAAAGTTGTACCGCCACCAGGAACGATGCCTTCTTCGACAGCAGCTTTGGTTGCGTTGATCGCATCTTCTAAACGCAGTTTGCGATCCTTCATTTCAGTTTCAGTCGCAGCGCCGACTTTGATCACTGCAACGCCGCCAGCCAATTTGGCCAAACGTTCTTGCAGTTTTTCTTTGTCGTAGGAAGATTCGGTTTCGTCCATTTGACGGCGAATTTGTTCGCAGCGGGATTTGACTGCGACTTCATTACCTTCGGCAACAATGGTGGTGCTGTCTTTGGTGATGGTGATGCGGCGAGCTTTGCCGATCATGTCCAGCTTGGTGTTTTCCAGTTTCAAACCGGCGTCTTCGGTGATCAGTTGACCGCCGGTCAATACGGCGATATCTTCTAACATGGCTTTGCGTCGATCGCCAAAACCAGGTGCTTTAACAGCAGTTACATTCAACACACCGCGCAGTTTGTTGACAACGAGAGTAGCTAGAGCTTCTTTCTCAATGTCTTCTGCAATGATCAACAGCGGGCGGCCGGAACGAGCTACTTGTTCGAGCACTGGTACTAAGTCTTGTACCAAGCCGATTTTCTTATCTGTCAACAAGATGAAGGGTTCTTCTAGAATCGCTTCCATCCGTTCGGTGTCGGTGACGAAATAGGGAGAAATGTAGCCTTTGTCGAAGCGCATCCCTTCGGTGATTTCGAGTTCGGTGGTCATGGATTTGCCTTCTTCAAGGGAAATCACGCCTTCCTTGCCCACTTTGTCCATTGCGTTGGCAATCATTTGGCCGACTTCATCGTCGTTACCAGCAGAGATTGAGCCGACTTGAGCGATGGATTTGGAATCTTCTACTTGTTTGGCGTGTTCGGCAATTTTTTCGACCAAGAAGCCGGTTGCTTTGTCAACACCGCGCTTGAGGGCGATCGCATTTGCACCAGCAGCTACGTTCCGCAGGCCTTCTTTGACCATTGCGTGGGCGAGAACGGTAGCAGTTGTGGTGCCGTCGCCTGCTGCGTCGTTGGTTTTGGAGGCGGCTTGACGAATTAGAGCAACGCCTGTATTTTCGACGTGATCTTCTAGTTCGATTTCTTTGGCGATGGTTACGCCGTCATTGACGATTTGAGGAGCTCCGAATTTCTTTTCGAGAACCACGTTACGACCTTTGGGGCCGAGGGTGACTGCTACTGCTTCGGCGAGAATGTCCATACCGCGTTCGAGGGCGCGACGTGCATTTTCGTT
>JAUBOG010000093.1:9175-15335 GCA_036700105.1 Microcoleus occultus BM001215583 | reverse complement strand
ACGATCGCCAGAATATCTTTTTCGGCCAACAAGACGTATTCGTCGGTGCCGAGTTTGATGTCTGTGCCGGCGTATTTCGAGTAGAGAACTTTGTCGCCGACTTTGACTTCCATTTCAACGCGATTGCCGTCGTCGTTGCGCTTGCCGGGGCCCACGGCCGCGACTTCGCCTACTTGGGGCTTTTCTTTGGCTGTGTCGGGTAGAAGGATGCCGCCGGCGGTTTTTTCTTCGCTAGCGCTTACTTTTACGAACACGCGCTCGCCTAGCGGTTTAACGGTAGAAACACTCAGTGATACTGCTGCCATAAATAAATCTCCAGATTACAGTTCCTAGTCATTGGGCCGTCTGCGGTCGCTATCGAAGCAACAGCCGACTGCTTACAACTGACATATTAGCACTCTCGACTCCTGAGTGCTAATTTAGCTTTAGTCAGGGGCGATCGCAACTTACCTGTCTGTACGGGTTCCCGAACCGAGAATGAGTGGGAGAGAGTGGGAGTGGGGGAGAGTGGGAGTGGGGGAGAGTGGGAGAGAGTGGGAGTGGGGGAGAGTGGGGGAGAGTCAGGTAGCCTCTAAAAATCTCAAATCTCAAATCTCAAATCGATTGACCGATGAGTGCGATCGCAGAAAATCACGATGAATCTTGCAGCCGATTCTTGAGGGCTTGCGTCCAAAGCCTGGGAATCGCTCAAATCGAGCGGCATATTTTTATCTGTGCCGACCAAACCGTACCCAAGTGCTGCGATCGAGAAAGCAGTCTAGTGGCTTGGAATTACTAAAAAAAACGCTTGCAAGAATTGGGGGTGGACAAGCCAAGCGTTCAGCGGCGAAGCTGCATTTTTCCGACTAAAGCTAACTGACCCAGAGTGTGTACGTCTGGCCCGATTATGGTAGTCTACCCAGACGGAGTGTGCTACCGCGATGTTACGCCCCCGGTCACTCTTGAGAATTCTTCAAGAACATCCCATCGGCCAGGAGGTGGTTGAAGAATACGCTTTTTTGACTCATCCTTTGCCGGAGCCTGCTGAGGCGAAAGCAGATATTTAACTCTAGCGCTGTGAAAAGGTACAGCTTGATAAGTCAGGTGTTAGGTTTAAGGTTATGAACTTGAAAGCGTGAGGGTGTTGCGCGATCGCACTTATAACAGATATCACAACTGCAGTTTCGGGCCTGTGTCTGGTATTCCTGCTGGTCACTTTATGTTTTTAGGACGTGCATCGAAGAAGTTCGATCGCGATGCGGCGACCTTTGACCCAAAAGTTTCGTGCGGGCGAGGACATCAGGCAGTTTGCCAAACTACACTAGAAATAGTTAAATACGTAAGTAGGGAGTCTTGAGATTTTTCTATATCATAAAGTACCAATTAAAATCGGGGCATCAACCTGCAATTGAACATCTGCAGATTAGATATCTGACGCCGGCTATCGAGAGGGTTTCTCCCATAAATCAAGGTCTGACAACACGATCCTGGAAAATTTACTCGGGAGATAACTTTTGTTAACTTTAAGCCAAATCGTCAAGCAGCGGGCGATCGTCCATTATAAGTTTTGGCTTTGTTCTTAGTGGCAAGGCATTCATAAACTCTCGTCCGACGGGCTGGGAAAGGAAGCGGTAACACCCGCCCCGCTTTCCTTTCACCGAACTGCTTCGCTCGGCGACTACCGGGGACGCGCAGAACAAACCAGATTGAAAGCATAGTGCGGGATACTCTAGCGGGAATAAACATGAAGGACAACAATTCAGGAGAGCAAAAACGGCTGATGCTGGTTGACGACGACCCGAACTTGATCTTGCTAGTCAAGGATTACTTAGAGTTTCGGGGTTACAACGTCATTACAGCAGAAAACGGCAGACACGCTCTCGAAAAACTCGAACAAGAAGTCCCCGATTTAATCATCTGCGATGTGATGATGCCGGAAATGGACGGGTACACTTTAGTCAAACACATCAGAGAAGACCCCCGCACGAACTGGATTCCGGTTCTTTTCTTGTCGGCCAAAGGTCAAAGTTCAGACCGAGTAAAAGGCTTGAGCACTGGGGCTGATGTTTATATCGTCAAGCCTTTTGAACCCGAAGAACTGGTAGCTCAAGTAGAATCTTCTCTGAAAGCAGCATCCCGCTTGATTCGCCACTCAAATCCAGGTATTGAGAGCGGCCCGAAAATTAAGGCGCGCCGCAATGTAGAGTTGACTCCTACTGAGTTAAAGGTGGTACAGTTGCTGGCTCAGGGTATGGCAAACCGCCAGATTGCAGACGTAATGAATGTCAGCCAGCGGACTATAGAGAGCCACGTCAGCAATATGCTGGGCAAAACAGGTCTGCACAACCGGACAGAGTTAGCTCGCTGGGCTCTTGAAAGCAAAAAGGCTTGAACCCGAGGTGGCCCGAATGCTGTGAAATCATGGGAGCAAAAGGTATTGCAATGCGCTGCGGTATGTCCCAAAAGGAGGTAGAGCTTGGCCGGCTGGTAGGAAAGAAGCGCGATTAACCGCATCCACCGCAGCCGCCCGCTTAGTGACTGGGGTCTGGTTCTATCGGGTTCGTCGGTGGACGAATGCCAGCAGCGTTAAAAGACCCCTCTGGCGGTAGAGCCGAAAATATGAAATACTGGGGGGATGGAGTTTTCTGAAGTTTAATCTATTGCCTCAGTTAGCTCCATGTTGCTAAAATGTGATATTTAGATTAACTTCTTTCTACAATTATTAGGTCTAAGTTTCTATGACAAACTTAATGAACCGCCTTTCTATTTTTGTGGACGGGAACAATATGTTCTACGCTCAACAAAAGAACGGCTGGTTTTTTGATCCTCGCAGGGTGCTCGAATATTTCAAAACTTCGCAGCCGAATGTCATCTTGATCAATGCTTTCTGGTATACGGGTTTGAAAGACCCCCAAGATCAAAGGGGATTTCGAGATGCTTTGATCAGTCTGGGTTACACGGTTCGCACCAAGATTCTTAAGGAATATTACGACGATGCTTCGGGCCGATATTCTCAAAAAGCAAATTTAGACATAGAAATTGTGGTTGATATGTTTAATACGGTGGATCAGTACGACCAAGTTGTGCTGTTTAGCGGGGATGGCGATTTTGAGCGGGCTATAGAGCTACTGCGATCGAAAAATACTCATATTACTGTGGTATCCACCGAAGGAATGATTGCTAGAGAACTCCGAAATGCTACAGATAGGTATATAGACCTAAATGAAATTCGGGAACATATCGAGAAGATGGATTATTAGTCAGTAGTTATTAGTCATTAGTCAGCAGTCAGCAGTCAGCAGTCAGTAGTTATAAGTTATGGGTTATTAATTATTCGTTATTGGCGCGAAACACAAGACTGGTGACTGGGGGCTAAGTGCCCAGAACAGCCGACAAGTAAAAATCAGGAAAACACTTTTTTAGAGCTATGAAAACTCAACCAAGTCAAGACCGGATTATTATTTTCGATACGACTTTGCGCGATGGCGAACAATCTCCGGGCGCTTCTCTGAATGTCGATGAAAAGCTGACTATTGCCCGCCAGTTAGCGCGATTGGGCGTGGATGTGATTGAAGCGGGTTTCCCTTTCACCAGCACGGGAGATTTCGAGGCCGTCCAAAAAATAGCCCGATCGGTAGGCACGGAAGATGGGCCGACAATTTGCGGTTTGGCAAGGGCGCGAAAGCCGGATATCAAAACAGCAGCCGAAGCTCTGAAACCAGCCGTAAATTCGCGAATTCATACGTTTCTGGCTACGTCCGATATTCACTTGGAATACAAGCTGAAAAAGACTAGGGCTGAGGTTCTGGAAATCGTGCCGGAAATGGTGGCTTACGCTAAGTCTTTTGTCGAAGATGTAGAGTTTTCGCCGGAAGATGCTTGCCGATCGGAACCGGAGTTTTTGTATCGGGTTTTGGAACGGGCGATCGACGCTGGGGCGACTACTGTGAATATTCCCGATACAGTAGGCTACACGACTCCGAGCGAGTTTGGAGCTTTGATTCGGGGAATTAAGGAAAATGTGCCGAATATCGATCGGGCAATTATTTCGGTTCACGGTCACAATGATTTAGGACTGGCGGTTGCTAACTTTTTGGAAGCCGTGAAAAATGGCGCGAGACAGTTGGAATGCACGATTAACGGGATTGGGGAACGGGCGGGAAATGCCGCTCTCGAAGAGTTGGTAATGGCTCTTTACGTGCGGCGCCAATACTACAATCCGTTCTTGGGAAGAGAGGCGGATTCTGACGAACCGCTGACGAATATTGACTCGCGCCAAATTTATAAAACTTCCCGGCTGGTTTCCAATTTAACGGGGATGTTGGTTCAGCCAAATAAGGCGATTGTGGGAGCAAATGCTTTCGCTCACGAGTCGGGAATTCACCAAGACGGGGTGCTGAAAAATAAGCTGACATACGAGATTATGGATGCTGAGTCGATCGGCTTAACCGAAAATCAAATTGTTTTGGGCAAATTGTCGGGGCGCCACGCTTTTCACACTCGCTTGAAAGAGTTGGGTTTTGAAATGGCCGACGACGAGCTAAATAAGGCTTTTGTCAAGTTTAAAGATTTGGCGGACAAGAAAAAAGAGATTACTGATTGGGATTTGGAGGCGATCGCCAACAACGAAGTACACCAAGCACCGGAACTTTTCCGGTTAGAATTGGTGCAGGTTTCCTGCGGCGACAAATCTCGCCCGACAGCAACCGTTACCGTGCGGAATCCGGCTGGGGAAGAATTGACTGATGCGGCGATCGGCACTGGCCCAGTAGATGCAATTTACCGGGCAATTAACCGAGTTGTCAATGTCCCGAACGAGTTGATCGAGTTTTCCGTACAGTCGGTGACAGCGGGAATTGATGCGATCGGCGAAGTGACAATTCGCCTGCGTCACGAAGGCAAAGTATTTTCCGGCCACTCGGCAAATACTGACATTATCGTAGCCTCCGCCGAAGCTTACATCAGCGCTTTAAATCGCCTTTACGTAGCCTTGCAGCAGGAATCGGCCGCAGATAAGACATCGAAAGTGGCAACAGCAGCTCAGTCTTAAAATTGCCCATTCTTTACCAGTTTTCAGTTAATTTGTAGGGCGGGCATTGCTCGCCCTACTGCTGTAAAAGAAACGCTACTTTTAGCTCTGTAGGGTGCGCAGTGCGCACCTTACAACTAGGAATTTTTTCTCAAAAAAATCGGTTTCTGCGTAAGTCCAAAAAATCAAAATTTTTATCAAAAACAAGCCCTAATAAAATGCAAGACGAAACTTTAAAAAAAGAGCGACAATTCCACGATGCTTGGGCATCCACAATCGACGTTGACGGCATCCGCGTCAACGATTACTTTGAAGCTTGTACCGCCCCAGAAAATAGATTTATCGTCCAGCAAATGGGCGATATCACTGGCAAACGCCTCTTAGATTTAGGCTGCGGGGCGGGAGAAAATAGCGTTTATTTCGCTAAAAAAGGCGCGAATTGTGTGGCGGCTGACTATTCTCAGGGCATGGTAGAAGTTGCCCTGAAATTGGCTGATAAAAACGGTGTCAAAATAGAAGGTTGCACTGTAAATGCAATGGCGCTGGATTTCCCGGACAACAGTTTTGATATTGTTTACGCTTCTAATTTGCTGCACCATTTGCCGGAACCATCCAAGGCGATTCGCGAAATGCACCGCGTGCTGAAACCGGGTGGAAAAGCTTGTTTTTGGGACCCGATGAAGCACAATCCGGTGATTAATGTTTACCGCAGGATGGCGACTGAGGTGCGGACTGAGGATGAAACTCCTTTGGATATTAATATTGTGAAACTTGTCAAATCTTTGTTTTCACAGACGGCTTACGATACGTTTTGGCTGACATCGCTTTGGATTTTTTTGCGCTTTTATTTAATTGAAAAAGTGCATCCGAATGAGGAGCGTTATTGGAAGAAGATTATTATCGAACAAGAGAGATTGAAGCCGGAATATTCTCGTTTGGAAGGGTTGGATGGTTTTTTAAAGAAGTTGCCTTTGATGAAGCGGTTGGCTTGGAATTTGGCGGTGGTGGCAACGAAGTAATTAAAGTGGTAGGGTGCGTCAGTTTTGAGGTTATGGTATCAGCACCGAAAGTATGATTTTGACGCACCATTTGCGATCGGGTGCGTCAGTTTTGAGATGGTCGGTTTGCAGCAAAAATCATCCTAGCTGACGC
>JAUBOG010000093.1:0-9075 GCA_036700105.1 Microcoleus occultus BM001215583 | reverse complement strand
TTTTGAGATGGTCGGTTTGCAGCAAAAATCATCCTAGCTGACGCACCCTACTGAAAACTATAAAAGAAGTACAATAAGTCAAAGCGTTTAATTGAGAGGCTAATTATGCCAGAAACTATTACTGCTGTCTACGAAAACGGAGTTTTTCGCCCCTTGAGTTCTGTGTCTTTCAAAGATGGGGAAACTGTGCAGATCAAAATTGTAACGGAAGTTTCGCCGGAAGAACTCAAGGACGATCGCGAAAAGGCGATTAAGTTGATGGATGTACGGGGATTGGTGCGTTTGCCAAAAAAACAGGGTAAGCTCGATCCTGTTGAATTAGCACGACGTGAAGAGAAATGGCGCGAATTGATGAAAAAAATGGAACCGCTACCGGGTAAACCTCTCTCAGAAATCATTATTGAGGATCGCGGCCCGTGGTAAATGCTTATTTTCTGGATACTAGCGCTTTAGTCAAACGGTACGTGCCTGAAATAGGCAGTGACTGGATTTTATCGATTACAGATCCTGCTACAAACAGCGATTTAGCTATTAGCCAGATTACTTGGGTGGAGGTACACAGCGCTTTTGCACGCCGTCTGCGGGATGGAAGTTTGTCTGCGGAGCGCTTTGATTCAATTGTGCAAAAAGTTAGGGAGGATTTTGAAAATGAATACCGAGTCATAGATGCCGATCGTACTTTGATAGAAACAGCGGGTGCACTGGTGATACAATATCCGCTGCGCGCTTATGATTCGGTGCAGTTGGCGTCTGGTTTGTACGTTAAATCTATGCTCATGTCGCAGCCAGAAACTCAACTAATTTTTGTTTCGGCGGACAATCGATTGCTGGATATTGCTCAGTCGGCGGGGTTTGCGATTGATAATCCTAATAATTATCCGTAAAAGTGCGATCGGCAAATCTGCCAAATCTAGACTATTTCTTTCAAAGTTTTAACTAAGATTTGATTTTGTGCCTCCGTACCTACAGTAATCCGCAATTTGTCTTCCAATCGCGGCTGATTGAAGTATCGAATCAGTATTCCCCGTACTTTCAGTGTTTGATAAATTCTTTCTGCATCGCCGTTTGGTGGCCTGACTAACAAAAAGTTGGTTTGCGAGGGCCAAACGTCAAAGCCTAATTCCTTGAAGCTAACGGCTAGTTTTGCCAGCGAAGCCTTGATCTTTTCGGCGTTGGCTGTTTTGTAATTTTGGTCTGCGATCGCACTCGTTGCCACTAGATAAGCTAAAGCATCCACATTGTAGCTGTCTTTAACCTTATTTAATTCAGCCAGCAGCGCCGGATTTGCTACGGCAAAACCCAACCTCAATCCTGCGAGCGAATAACCTTTTGAAAGCGTCCTCAAAACTATAACATTACTGTACTTTTTTGTCAACTCCAAAGCATTATTTTCGGCAAAATCTACATAAGCTTCGTCGATGACAAGAATGCCGGATAACTCCTCAGCCAGTTTCTCCAAATCGGCAACAGATATGGCCGTTCCCGAGGGACTGTTCGGCGAAGCGACAAAAGTCACCGCACCCTGGGCTGCTATTAGCAAATCTACTGGTAATTGATAGTCGTCGGGATAGGGAACTTCGACAAATTTTGCATCTTGAATTTCTGCCAAAGTGCGGTACAGTACATATGTAGGCGCGGGACAAACAATCTGTTTTCCAGCTTCGCCCGCAGCGCGAACTATCAAGTTTAATAAATCATCGCTGCCGTTACCTGCAATAATCCAATCATCAGGAAATCCTAAAACTTTACTAGCCGCCATGCGGAAACTTTTTCCCGTTGGATCTGGATAGCGCCGCAGCATTTCTCCGTCTATCTCCTGAAGCGCTTTTAAGGCTTTTGGAGAAGGCGGATAGGGATTTTCATTAGAATTTAATTTAATAATTTTTATGCCTAAAGGTGGCTGTTCTCCCGGCACGTAACCAGACATTTCATGGATATTTTTGCGAAAATAATTCATCTATTAATTGAGTTTTGTGGAACGGGCAATGAGTTTTGTGGAACGGGCCGGAGAGCCCGTTCTCGATCGCGGTGAAAGATATCAAGTTAAAAAAATTATATCAAACAATTAGTGACTATCCGCGTTATACCCAAATCAATTAACTTTTGCATATCCGATCGATCGTCCACCGTCCACGCCGCAATGTCAATTCCCTGACTGCGGCTTTCTGCAATCAGTGCGGGGTTTTCCAGCAAAATGCGGTACTGGCTGCTAATCAAATTATCGCGGTGCGCCACAGCTTCAGCTAATTGAGTTTTGTACGCTTCTAGATTAGCAACGATGTGTCCGATCGCCAAACCGTCAGATAGCCGCCGCACTTGTCCCAAAAATCCGTCGCTGAAAGAAGTAATAACGCATTTGTGTTGAATTCCTGCGCCGTTCAAAGTATTGACAAAATCTGCAACTTCTGTATCCGACCATTCGCAGTGCGGCTTGACATCAAAGTAGAGAAATTTGTCAACATTTTTGAGGATAGTCAGGGCTTCTTTTAATGTCGGAATCTTTTGTCCCATAAATTGCTCGCTAAACCATTTACCTGCATCCAGCGTCTGCAATTGAGACAAGTTTTTGTCCCTGACTTTACCGGAAACGCCCGTTATTCTATCCAATGCTGCGTCGTGGAAAATCACCGGTACGCTGTCGGCGGATAGCTGGATGTCAAATTCGATCGAACTAGCGCCGCGGGCGATCGCCCTGGAAAAAGCTGCTAGAGTGTTCTCAGGGGCGATCGACGAAAATCCCCGATGCGCGATAATTTCTAAACTCATTTTGTTTAACCTGCTGTGTATCTAAGATCCTATCCACCGTCCCTGACGCCCATAATTTATCTGTAGGGTGCGCACTGCGCACCTTACCAATATCATTTTTTATACCCTATTTTTTTCGAGTCAAACTCAACAAAATAAACTGAGTTTTCTGCGCTTCCTCAAAATTGTCATCGCTGACCAAAACTATACTTTGACTTCCGTCTGGCAAGCGCGGGCCCAGAGTCATTCCCTCTAAATTGTACAGCGGGATTCCCAGTTCGCTCAAGTCTAATAACAATTTCTTCCTCACAGGTTCGACCATTGCCGATCTCCCTTTGAAACTATTGATTCTCGAAGTATCCGTAGCCGCCCCAACCGCTACTTGATAAATCCGAGCGCTGTATCCCGACAGCCCAAAAGAACGCTCTAAGCTTAAAAATTGACCGCCGCCGACAGTTACTAATTCTGTTAAACCGTTCAAAACAGTCATGGGAACTCGGTCTAGCGTGTAAAGATTTTCTGAAACTAATTGCGCTGTTTTATCGACGATGATATAGTGCAAGAGGCGGAGTTTGCTGCCATTTTCCGGGTCTAAATCTTGCATCAAAGGTGCGGCGCTAGCCACAAACAAACGAAACGGATCTAGACCGCCCGGACTAAAGGTTTCTGGGTCGATGCTTAAAGATTCAAAACCTAAATTGTCCAACACTCCTTGCTGCTGTTTTTCATCGCCCGCGTCGGGAATGTAGCGCTTGGGAATCGGCAAATTCCCCCGCTGATTGCCAGTTTTTAGGTCGAATTCTCCGACAAAAGGAGGGATGCCAGCATGGGTAATCCCTTCGCTGGCGACAAATACAGAATTGCGGGGAGAAAGGGCGATTCCTTCAGGATTTATGGAATCCCAAGGGAATGTTTCACCGTCTGCTTTTTTGAGGGATGTAACGCCTTCAACAGCAACTTTTTTGAGGCGAATATTTGCGGGATCGCTGGAGGTGAGATCGAGTCGAAGACTGTAAAATCTGGCGTCTCCGTTTTCGCTCTTGTCGTCGGAAAGAGCGTAAAAGCGATAAGCTTTGGAAGCGGCTGCGCTGATACCTTTTGGGTCGTAGGTAATTCCTGACAAGCCGCCGACTGGTGTTCCTTCAAAGGTGATTTTGGGCAATTCGTACTCGCCCAAAAAGTTGAGAGACATTTCAGGAAAAGAACGGTCTCTAGCAACTGCGGGAGGCGCGGCGCAAGCTGTGCAAACAGTTAACAAAATTAGGGCTAAACTGAATAAGCGTAAAATACGTTGGCGAAGCCAACGAAGAGGATCGCCCAACGCCTTCAACGGCAAATAATTGCTGAGTGCGGTAAAATTTATTTTGCTGTTCTTGTTCAACTGTTGGCTTTTGTGCCATCTTTGTGACATAATTTATACCGTTTTGTATGATATGCAAAACTTGATGTTTCGAGAAGGGATGCCGGATCGCGGCAACCAAATTTTGATGATCAGAAGTTCTGTCCCGATTGGCTGTTTGCTGTTTTTGTGGCTGTGTGCTGGTTCGATTGCTAGCGCCCAAACTAATCCAGCAGGCTTGGATCAATTTTCTCCTAATCCTCTAGAAATTACCACACCCGATCCCCTAACTCCCGCTAATGAATCTTTGAGCAGCACTCAGCGGGACGAACTGACAGCGGCTTTGCAGCAGTTAAACTTAGAAGCAGCGGCTAAACTGCAAGCAGGAGACGGGGCTGGTGCTTTTGATATTTGGTTCCGAGAATTGCGGCTGCGCAGGTATTTGGGCCCGGCGGCGGAAATTGCTGCTCTCTCTCGGGTGGGAAGTGTTGCTTGGAGTAACGGTAAAAACCTGGAACTACAGCTTATTACGAAACGGCTGCAAGCAATTCAAAAACAAGTGCGATCGCAAGTACCAGCTAATACTGAGTTGCTCCCGGCTTTGGCTGCGGCTTTTGGGCAGGTGCGCGCTAAAGGCCCGACTGTAGAAGTTTATCAAGAAATTCTCGAAAATGCGCGCCAAAATCAAGATATATTGGCTCAAGGTCAGCTTTTAAAGACGATCGGGCAAATCCACATCAATTGGCTGAGTTACGATAAAGCTGCTCCCGTGTATGAGGAATTGGCAACTTTAATTCAGGAAAATCGCGCTTTATTTGCTGCTAATTCTGCTGCTGCAAATCCTGCTGCTGTGGCGGGAAACGGTGCGCCGCCGCAACCTGTAACTGCTCCCACTGAGGTAGATTCTCTGAGACAGTTGGCTTATGTTTACCAGCAGTCAAAACAGCCACTGAGGGCGATCGCAGCTAGGGAAAAACTCGCATCGGTGTATCTGAACCTGCAAAACCCGGCCGCTATACCGCCGCTAAAAATTGCGATCGCCACCGATTACCAAACCATAGGTCAAATCAATTTAGCAGCTCAATACTATCAGGAAGCCTACAATTTAGCCGTTCCCATTCAACAGTACGCCCACGCTAGCGAAGCTTTGGATAAATTAGCATTGCTTTACCGATCGCAAAAACAGTGGGAACCGACTTTGCGGATTTATCAAATGCAGTTGCTGCTAGAAGAACGGGCTTACAATTTCTACGGATTGATGAGCGCTTACGACAATATCGGTCAAGTTTATCAGGAGATGAAGGATTACAACAAAGCTTTGGAAGCTTATCAAAAAGGGTTAGAAGTGGCGAAAAGATTGGGACACCGACAAGAGTATTTTGATAAGAAGATTCTCAAGGTTAACAAGCAATTGCAAAGGAGTTCGTAATTGTCGGCTGACAACAATGTCAATTTGTGATGTGAGTAATTTCAATGCGGTAAGGTGCGCATTGCGCACCCTACAAAACTACTTTGGACTGGCGGTAAGTTTCTCGGGAGATTGAATAATATACTACATCATTTTCGTAATAACGAGCATTTTTTTCATATTTCATGCCAACTTTCTGTATCACCCGCTGGGAGGCGATATTTTCCGGGCGGGCGATCGCAACTATTCTCTCAAACTTTAATATTTCAAATCCATAGTTTAGACTAGCAAAAGACGCTTCTGTGACTAATCCTTGATTCCAGTAAACTTTGTCGATCGCGTAGCCAAGCTCAACTTCCGCTGTTTTATCCAGAAAAGCAAGTCCGCAGCGGCCAATCATTTTACGGTCTATTTTATGCACTAAAGCCCACATTCCAAAGTTATTTTGTTCCCAACGTTGGAGCATAGTATGAATGGCACTTTCTGTTTCTTGTCTAGTTCTAACTCCTGTGAGGTATTTCGTTATTTCTGGATCGCTGTAGATGCGAGACAAATCGTCTAAGTCGTCTAGCGTAAATTGTCTCAGATACAATCTTGCTGTTTCTATCTCTTGCATGATGACAGTATAACCTTTAACATTAGATTATAATATCAGTTTTGTCTGGTTGCAAACATTTTAGTTGGGTTTCGTTCCTCAACCCAACCTACTGTTACAAGAAAACACTGTTTGTGAAACAGGCATCTTGCCTGTTACTGATATTCATGCCAAATATTGATTCTTTTTGTTACAATTATCACTTAGATATATTGTACAGCTTTTGCCATCAATGACTATTTCCCCACCAGTAGCAGACACCGAAAACCAACCCCGCCGCGAAACAGACTGGGGGTTATTCATGAGGTTGGCATCTTACGCAACCCGCAGCAAACGCTTGCTGATTATTTCGATCGTACTATTAGTACCGCTAGCAGTCTCAGGAGCAATTCAACCCATTCTCATCGGACAGGCAATTTCGGTAATTCGAGCGGAACCTACCTACGAATTCTTGCGGGGATTGCCTTTATCTGCTGCATTAAATGTTTTGGCAGTTTTGCTGATGCTAACTATAACACTTAGATTGGTGCTGCAATCAGTTCAAGGCTATTTAGTCACGAAAGTAGGGCAAATAATTACTACAGATATTAGAAATGATTTGTTCGCCCACGTCACATCGCTAGCAGTGAGATTTTTCGATCGCACTCCTGTAGGCCGATTGATGACTCGCCTCACCAGCGATGTGGAAGCGCTGGGCGAAGTTTTCTCTTCGGGGGCGATCGGCATTGTCAGCGATTTATTTTCAATTTTAGTAATTGCCATTTTCATGTTTGCCATGCAGTGGCAGCTAGCTTTAATGCTGGTGCTGATGATGATTCCGATCAGCGCATTAATCGTTTATTTCCAGCATCAATTTCGCCTAGCAAATTACGCTACCCGAGAAGAACTTTCCGAACTGAACGCACAACTGCAAGAAAACCTGACTGGTATTGGGGTTGTGCAGCTATTCCGCCGGGAAAGATTCAACTCAGAATTGTTTCGCGTCACCAATAAACGCTACATTAAAGCAGTCGATGAAACTATTTTTTACGACTCCGCCGTATCTGCGACGTTAGAATGGATTGCTTTAGTGGCGATCGCAGCCGTTTTGTGGATGGGCGGTCAAAAGCTGCTGCAAGGTACTCTTAACTTTGGTACTCTCTCGGCATTTATTTTATTTGCTCAGCGTCTCTTCGATCCGCTGCGGCAGTTTGCTGAAAAATTTACCGCAATTCAAGCAGGATTTACCGCCGTCGAACGGATTAGCGATATTCTCAACGAACCGATCGAAATTAAAGATCCGACTAGGGAAGAACAGGAAGAAGGAAAACGGAAACAAGCAGCAGGAAGAAGTCCAGATTATTCGGGTGAATCCGAATCGGGAGAAATCCAATTTGACAATGTGTGGTTTGCTTACAAAGACAACGAATACGTCCTGCAAAATCTGAGTTTCACCATCAAATCCGGCGAAAAAGTAGCATTAGTCGGCCCCACCGGTGCGGGCAAAAGTTCGATCGTCCGCCTCCTGTGCCGCCTTTACGAGCCCACGCGAGGACGGATTTTGGTCGATGGTGTCGATATTCGCGATTTGCCTCAAGCAGAATTGCGCCGGCACGTAGGTGTGATTATTCAAGATGGCTTTCTGTTTGCTGGCGATGTCAAGAGCAATATTAGTTTGGGCGAAAATTACTCAATCGAGGAAATTCAAGCAGCAGCAGAAAAGACAAATGTTGCGCGTTTGATCGAACAGTTACCGCAAGGTTATGACACGCAATTGCGCGAACGGGGAACCAATCTTTCGGGTGGACAAAAGCAGTTATTAGCGTTTGCTCGCGCCGCCATTCGCAATCCCAGTATTTTAGTTCTAGACGAGGCGACTGCTAGTTTGGATGTGGGGACGGAAGCTTTAATTCAAGAAGCTCTGGAGCGTTTGATGGCGGACAGAACGGCTATAATTATCGCGCACAGGCTTTCGACTATCCGAAATGTCGATCGCATTTTGGTGCTCAAACGCGGGCAGTTAGTAGAGTCTGGCAGTCACGAACAATTGTTGCAGGAAGAAGGTTTGTATGCCAGTTTGTACAAGTTGCAAATGCTGGGAAGTTAATATTTGAAGGAAGAAGGAAAATTATCGGAATAACCAGATATAGGATTTGACGGGGTTCTTACCCCGTCTAGTTTCCTACTGAACCTTTGTTTGCACTTTTTATCTGCGATTCACTTCACGTTAGGCTGAGGAGTCGGATCGCCTAGCCCCATCGCCAATCCCACCAGGTCAGATGCCAGCATCCCACTCAGGAAAGCCCCAAAGGCTGTCACCCCCACATTGACTGCATCCAGCGATTGCATCGGGAAAGCGCTGCTGTAGAGAAAGCCCCCAGCAATCCCACCCGCTAGGCCAGAGAGTCGGAAAGTAATTTCTCGGAACGGATCGGGAGGAGGAGGGGGAGGAGGAAACCGCCACCAGGGCCCCCTAGGAATTGTTCCGCACCATCCGGCGATCGCCCAAGCAATTAATAAAGCTGTATTCATTTGCTTTTCTGTCGATACGTTAGCTCTATTTTGGCGATCGGACCAAGCGATCGACCAGTCGCATTTTTGAGTGACACTTATTTGAGCGACAGGCATCTGTGCCCCCACAGCAGACCTTGGCATACATTGAATTACATTTGTCCTTCAATTTAAAATCTAAAATCGAAAATCTCCAATTGATTCACTTGCCTGAAATCATTTTCCCGAGGGTTTCCGGCAGGTGAATTATATGTTGAAAAAGCTGATTTGGCCCGATGCCAAACAATAACTGCATCGCCAGCACAATTGCTGCTAGAGAAATCGCTGTCCCGATGCTGGCTTTCAGAACTTTAAAAGCCCAATTAAACACCAGCCAAGATACAAGTAAGGAAGCAATTAAGATGATTAATTCTATTGGCATATAATATTTTTAACTCTACTTTAATTCTACAGAATAGACCTCTTGCAAAAGTCAAATTCACCCCCCTTAGTCCCCCC
>JAUBOG010000823.1:0-1647 GCA_036700105.1 Microcoleus occultus BM001215583 | reverse complement strand
TCGGCCGACAATTTATTAGTGAGAATCAGGGATTTACTACCGAAATGCTTCGCCCTACGAATATATTGGAAAAAATGAGATGCACCCGTTAAATCGAACGCAATCATCTACGAACGACAACTAAATCAAATGAACTTTCAACCGCAATTAACATCATTAAATCGAGCCCGCGCAGCCTTCCAAAAAATCTGGAGCTACGGCGACTTTCGGCCGCCGCAAGCCGAAATTGTCGGCAGTTTATTAGCCGGAAAAGATACAATTATAATTATGCCGACAGGTGGCGGCAAATCAATCTGCTTTCAACTGCCAGCCTTGCTGCAAACAGGCTTGACTCTCGTAGTTTCGCCGTTAGTCGCGCTGATGGAAAATCAAGTGCAAGAATTGCGCGATCGCAATTTACCCGCTTCCCTACTTCACAGCCAATTGCCAAAACAGCAGCGCCAGCAAACTATGCAATCGCTGCAACAGAATAAATTGAGATTGCTGTATTTGTCTCCCGAAACATTGCTCAGCCAACCAGTCTGGGAAATCATCAGCCAGCCCCACATACCAATCAACGGTTTAATATTAGATGAAGCGCACTGTTTGGTGCAGTGGGGCGATACATTTCGGCCAGCTTACCGGCGTTTGGGAACAGTGCGATCGGCTTTATTGAAAACTAAGCCAGAAGGAAGTAAAATTGCGATCGCCGCTTTCACCGCCACCGCCAACCCGGAAGCACAAAAAACCATCAAAAATGTCTTGCAACTGCAAAAGCCGCAAGCATTTCTGCTCAGTCCCTACCGTTCCAACTTGCACCTGCAAGTGCAAACAGTCTGGACGCCGAGGGGACGAAAACAGCAGTTATTAACTTTTATTAAAAATCGACAAAAACAAGCAGGATTAGTGTATGTCCGCACTAGAAAAGATAGTGAAAAATTAGCGGATTTGCTGGAAGAATCAGGCTGTGAAACAGCCGCCTATCATGCTGGTTTAAGTCCAGAATCGCGGCGGAAAATTGAAACAGCTTGGCTGAACAACGAGCTTAAATTTGTAGTTTGTACCTCCGCATTCGGTATGGGAATTAACAAGCCGGATGTCCGGTGGGTTGTGCATTTTCAAGCACCTTTGCTATTATCAGAATACATTCAAGAAATTGGCAGAGGCGGACGCGACGGCCTCTCGGCGATCGCCCTGACGTTGATTAGCGAACCGACGGGCTTGCTGTATCCCGAAGACAAACAAAGAAGGGAGTTTTTTCAGGATAAATTGCGATCGCAATATCGAGAAGCGCAGCAGCTAGCTAAAAACCTGCCAGTTAAAGGCAATATAGAAGCAGTTTCGCGCGAATTTCCCGAAAGTGCGATCGCCCTTTCAATCTTGCACAGCAGCGGACAATTAAAATGGTCAGACCCTTTTAATTATGTTATCGATAAATCAGCACAGCAGAAAGCCGAAAAACCAAATTTTACCGCCGCTGAGGAAATGGTAAAATACTTAAAACATCGGCAGTGTAGGTGGCAATTTTTACTGCAAGCTTTTGGGTTTGCAAATGAGGCTAAATCGATGCGGTGCGGCCACTGCGATAATTGCCGGTAATTTAAAAGGAAGAAGAGACCTCTTGCAAAAGTCAAATTCACCCCCCTTAGTCCCCCCTTATTAAGGGGG
>JAUBOG010000822.1:0-1656 GCA_036700105.1 Microcoleus occultus BM001215583 | reverse complement strand
CGCAGTTGCGGTTAGATATTGCTCAAGTTAATCCGAGTCAGTTTTTGGGAATTGAGATTAATCCTAGGGCGGCGGCGATCGCCGATTTGGTAATTTGGATTGGGTATTTGCAGTGGCATTTTCGGCGGTTTGGCGATATTCCGCCGATCGAACCTGTGTTGCGAGAATACAACAATATTGAATGCCGGGATGCGGTGTTGGCCTATGACGCGATCGAACCGGATGTGGATGCAGCGGGGAAGGTGAGAACTCGCTGGGGCGGACGGATGATGAAAAGTCCGGTGACAGGGGAGGATATTCCCGATCCGACAAACCAAGTAACAATTTATCGGTATTTGAATCCAAGGGCGGCCGAGTGGCAGGAGGCAGATTATATTGTGTCGAATCCGCCGTTTATTGGCAATGCAAGAATGCGGGAACGGTTAGGAGATGGATATGCAGAAACGTTGAGGAAGGTTTATAAGGATGTGCCGGATACAGTTGATTTTGTAATGTATTGGTGGCATAAGGCGGCGGAAGCAATAAGATCGGGAAATGTAAAAAGTTTTGGCTTGATTACAACCAATACTATTCGACAAGCTTGGCAACGCAAAGTAATTCAACATCACCTGAATCAGAAGAAAGCCATCCGATTACTTTTAGCGATTCCCGATCATCCTTGGGTTGATGGAGGAGCAGCAGTTAGGATTGCTTTGACAGTCGCAGAGCCATATAACTGCAAGCAAGTTAGTAGAATGGCTCGTTTAGGAAATCTTCTGATAGAAGCGGAAGGTGATACTCCTGAAGAAAAAGCTGAACAGCTAGAAGTAACATGGAAAAGTGTTACAAGAATATTTGGCGATCTGCGTGCGGGAGCCGATGTCACAAGTGCGGTTAAATTGAAAAGTAATAATGGTTTATCGGGTCGAGGTATCTATTTACATGGAGCTGGTTTTATACTGAATAGCAATGAGATGAAAATCTGGGGTAAAAATTACGTTGGTAGGGTGATTAGACCATATTGTGCAGGAAAGGATTTAGTCGATAGATTCAGAAACTTATTTGTTATTGACTTCACTGGATTATCTGAATCTCAAGCAGCCGAATTCCCAGAACCGTTCCAAAAAGTTCTAGAAGAAGTCAAACCAGAACGCGAGGTAAACGAGAGAGGAACAAGAAAAGAGAAATGGTGGTTATTTGGAGAGGTAATGCCAAAAACTCGCAGGCTGACTAGGGGGCTTGAGCGCTACATCGCAACGACAAGAACAGCAAAGCATAAATTTTTTGTATTTCTCTGTGGTGATGTTGTCCCTGAAAGCGAAGTAATCGCATTTGGGTTAAATGATGCTTACTTCTTAGGTGTTCTCTCCACTCGTATTCATGCAATCTGGGCGCTTGCATCGGGAGGAGATTTAGGAGGAAATACGCCTAGATACAACAACTCAGTTTGCTTCGACCCCTTCCCTTTTCCCGACGCCACCGACACCCAAAAACAAACGATCCGCGAACTCGGAGAACGCCTAGACAGCCACCGCAAACAAGTCCAAGCCACTCACCCCGAAGTCACCATCACCGGGATGTACAACCTCCTCGAAAAACTCCGCAACGGCGAACCCCTCACCGACAAAGACAAAGCCTTCAACCAAAAAGCCCTAGTCTCCACCCTCAAACAAATCC
>JAUBOG010000821.1:0-1658 GCA_036700105.1 Microcoleus occultus BM001215583 | reverse complement strand
CAAAATAAATTAATAATTGATGTTGCGCACGTTCATACGAGTGAAAAACGCTATGCTTTTGATAGCTGCTCGTGCAGGTTTTTATTGGGCTGGTAACACATTTGATGCCAAAAAAAGGTAACTACTAACCTCCCAAGCGACAATAAGCCCGTGCAACACCCAAACGAGCCTACATCCACTGCCAGCTACGCCCAGCTTGTAGAGGAGAACGCACAACTGCGCGCGGCTATTGTGATCTTGAGTGCACAAGTGCTCGAACTCCAAGCCCGGTTAGGCAAAAACAGCCGTAACTCCAGCCGCCCGCCTTCGAGCGATGGTCTGGCCAAGCCTGCGCCGAAGTCCCTGCGCATCGCAGGCCAAAGGCCCATTGGTGCGCCTGTCGGTCACAAGGCAGACACCCTGCGCCAGAGCAGCGAAGTCGATGCAATCGTGCAGCACTTTGGCCCGGCCCAGTGCAGCGTCTGCGCCAGCACTTTGCCAGGCTACGCAGCCGCCGAAGGGCGCCAAGTCTTTGAGCTGCCCGTGCTGCGCGCCCAAGTCATCGAGCACCAGCGCATGCGCTCGGTATGCGCCTGCGGGGCAGTGCATACGGGCGAGTTTCCCAAAGGCGTAAGCAGCCCGGTGCAGTACGGCCCACGCCTTAAAGCGGTGTGTGTGAACTTCAACCAGCAGCAGTTTGTGCCCTTGGCCCGTACATGCGAAGTCATGGCCGACATCTTTGGCGTGGCTGTCTCAGAGACCAGCGTGCTGGCTTTCACCCATGAAGCGGCACAGGTCCTGGAGCCGGTGGTGGCCCGCATCGCCCAGGCAGTGCAGGCTTCACCGGTGGTGTGCGCCGACGAGAGCGGCATTCGCAGCGAAGGCCAAACCCAGTGGCTGCACTGCGCGGTAACGCCAACACTGACCCATCTGGCGCACCACCCCAAGCGCGGCAGCCAGGCAACCCAGGACATTGGCATTTTGCCTGGCGTGCGCGGAGTTCTGATCCATGACGGGTTGCCCAGCTACAAGCGCCTGGATGAATGCACACACGGCCTGTGCAACGCCCACCATCTGCGCGAGCTGGTCTATATCCATGAGCACTTGCGAGAGCGAGCCTTTGACGGCTGGGCCGGGGAGATGGGGGAGTTGCTGTGCCAGGCCAACAGCGAAGTGCTAGCGCATAGCGCGCCTTTGACACAAGAGCGCATGGCCCACTACGAGAGCGCCTGGAGTGCTTTGCTCGAGCGCGGCGAGCACTTCAACCCGCGCCAGGAGCCCAGAGCAGGCTATGCCAAAGTGCAAGGGCGCATCAAGCAAAGCAAGCAGTTCAATTTGCTGGCCCGGCTGCGCACCTTGCGCGCCGATGTCTGGCGTTTTGCTACAGACGAGGGTGTGCCCTTTACCAACAACTTAGCCGAGCAGGCGCTGCGCATGAGCAAAGTCAAGCAAAAAGTCTCGGGCTGCTTTCGCACCGATGAAGGAGCCAGCACGTTTTTTACCATCCGCTCGTACCTGCAGACCATGCGCAAACAGCAGCGCTGCTTGTTTGACTGCCTTGTCGGCGTGTTTAACGCACAACCTGTACTGCCTGACTTTGGGGTTTGAGCTGGGTGGGGGTTAGTAGTTACTTTATTTGAGTGCCAAATCGGCCTCCAGCCCAATAAACATCTGCACGA
>JAUBOG010000820.1:0-1659 GCA_036700105.1 Microcoleus occultus BM001215583 | reverse complement strand
CGCAGTTGCGGTTAGATATTGCTCAAGTTAATCCGAGTCAGTTTTTGGGAATTGAAATCAATCCGAGGGCGGCTGCGATCGCAGATTTGGTGATTTGGATTGGGTATTTGCAGTGGCATTTTCGGCGGTTTGGTGACATTCCGCCGATCGAACCGGTGCTGCGGGAATACAACAATATTAAACAGGGGGATGCAGTGTTGGCCTATGACGGGAGGGAACCGGATGTTGATGCGACGGGGAAGGTGAGAACTCGCTGGGGCGGGCGGATGATGAAAAGTCCGGTGACGGGGGAAAATGTGCCTGATCCTACAAACCAAGTAACAATTTATCGGTATTTGAATGCAAGGGCAGCCGAGTGGCAAGACGCAGATTATATTGTCTCGAATCCGCCGTTTATTGGGAATAGACAAATGCGCGAAATGTTGGGAGATGGGTATACAGAAACGTTGCGTAAAGTCTATAAGGATGTACCGGATACTGTAGATTTCGTGATGTACTGGTGGCATAAAGCAGCCGTATTAGTTCAGGCAAGAAAAACTCAACGGTTCGGTTTAATCACGACAAATACAATTCGTCAAGTTCGACAAAGAGTTGTTCTAGATTTACATCTCAACCCAAAAAATAAAGTTCAATTATTTTTTGCTATTCCCGATCATCCCTGGTCAGATGGAGATGCGAATGTCCGAATTGCAATGACAGGTGCAGAATTAAATAATTTCCCAAAAATGGCTCAGAAAAAATTCCTAGGAGTGGTGACTGGTGAAGATGACGAAGATACACCTGAAAGTACAGCAGATCGAATTCAAGTCAGATGGTCAAATCCTGGTCAAATCTTCAATGATTTAAGGGCTGGCGTAAATCTTTCGCTTGCCGTGCCGATTAAAGCTCAGACAGGATTATGTTCTGATGGTGTAAAGCCCTACGGTTCTGGATTTATTCTGAATGCTCAAGAAGTTGCAAAGTTTTCTTCAAAAGAAAAGGAACTAATACGAGTTTATAGAAATGGTAGAGATATAGCTCAAAATAGTCGAGATGTTTATATTATTGATTGTTATGGATTGTCTGAGCAGCAGGTTCAGGATGATTATCCCAATCTGTATCAGTTGCTGCTTGAGAGAGTATATCCAGAACGCATAGTTGAGCGTGACAATAAAATCAAGAAAAACTGGTTTCTTTTCGAGAGAAACAGACCGGAATTAAGGGCAACAATTCAAAAAATAAAAAGATACATAGTCACTATAAAAACTGCTAAGCATCGAAGTTTTATTTTTGTTGAATCTAACATTCTTCCAGATCAGCAGCTAGTAACAATCGCCCTTGATGATGCTTATTTCTTGGGAGTTCTTTCTAGTCAAGTTCATGTTACTTGGTCCCTGGCAGCAGGCGGAAGATTGGGTGTTGGTAACGATCCGCGATACAACAACTCCGTTTGCTTCGACCCTTTCCCCTTTCCCGACCCCACCGACACCCAAAAACAAACTATCCGAGAACTCGGAGAACGCCTCGATCGCCACCGCAAACGAGTCCAAACTACTCACCCCGAAGTCACCATCACCGGGATGTACAACCTTCTCGAAAAACTCCGCCAAGGCGAACCCCTCGATGACAAAGACAAAGCCTTCAACCAAAAAGCCCTAGTCTCCACCCTCAAACAAATCC
>JAUBOG010000819.1:0-1668 GCA_036700105.1 Microcoleus occultus BM001215583 | reverse complement strand
AATCAGCGATAAGACAGTCGTGTCCCTACAATAAATCTGGCGTAGGGAAACGGCACTGCCCTGTCCTCGCTTGTCATTCCAGCGCAGCCGGAATTGATATGAAAAATTGCAAAAATCATCCCAATTCCCAATTCCCAATTCCCAATTCCCAATTCCCAATTCCCGTCTAATTTATTCACTTTGAGGATATTTCTATGCGCGTATGCGTCATCGGTACTGGATATGTTGGCTTAGTCACCGGCACTTGCTTAGCTCACATCGGACATCACGTGATTTGTGTAGACAACAACGAAGAAAAAGTCAAGTTAATGAAGTCTGGACAGTCGCCGATTTTTGAACCCGGACTGTCTGAATTGATGCACTCGGCTTCTGCGTCGGGCCATCTAGAATTCACTTCGGATTTGGCCGCCGGAGTTGCCCACGGAGACATTTTGTTTATTGCGGTGGGAACCCCTCCTTTGCCTACAGGAGAAAGCGATACTCGCTACGTAGAAGCTGTGGCGCGCGGCATCGGCGCTCACCTCGACGGCGATTACAAAGTTATCGTGAATAAATCTACGGTGCCCATCGGTTCCGGGGACTGGGTGCGGAGGATTGTGCTCGACGGTTTGGCGGAACGTCAAAAAGCTCAAACCAATGATGCGGCTACGGGCGAAGAAGTAGCTGCAAAAACTGGGGTTCAATTTGATGTGGTTAGCAACCCGGAGTTTTTGCGGGAGGGCTGTGCTGTTTTAGATACGTTTAATCCCGATCGCATTGTTCTCGGAAGCAACTCCGATCGGGCTATGGAGATGATGGTGCAGCTTTACAAGCCGATTGTCGATCGCAAGTTTGCAGAAAATCCGTCTTTGCCCGAGGTGCCCGTGGTGATGACTGATATCAGTTCGGCGGAGATGATCAAGTACGCTGCTAATGCTTTTTTAGCAACTAAAATTAGCTTTATTAATGAAGTGGCTAATATTTGCGATCGCGTCGGTGCAGATGTTACCCAAGTCGCCCGAGGAATCGGTTTGGATTCGCGAATTGGCGGCAAGTTTTTGCAAGCGGGTATTGGCTGGGGCGGTTCTTGTTTCCCCAAAGATGTTTCGGCTTTAGTTCACACTGCTGACGATTACGGCTACGAGGCGCATTTGCTGAAAGCCGCAGTGGAAGTTAACGAACGCCAGCGCTTAATTGCTATTGAAAAGTTGCAGCAAGTTTTGAAGATTCTTAAGGGCAAAACAGTCGGACTTTTGGGTTTGACTTTCAAGCCGGATACTGACGATTTGCGCGATGCTCCTTCCCTGAATTTAATCGAGAATTTGAACCGGTTGGGAGCGAAAGTTAAAGCTTACGATCCGATTGTTTCTCAAACTGGAATGCGCCACGGTTTGTCTGGAGTTTTGGTGGAAACTGACCCGGAAAGGCTGGCCGACGGTTGCGATGCTTTGGTGCTGGTGACTGATTGGGAGCAGTTTGGCAATTTAGATTATGTGAAAATGGCGAAGTTGATGAATCATGCAGTGATGATTGACGGCCGCAATTTCTTAGACAAGAAGGTTTTAGAAGCGGCTGGTTTCCAATATGTGGGAATTGGCAGGTAATATCAAATCCGGTAGCATCGGAATAATATATGTGAATGATTTCAGTGCGAGCGTCTCGCTCGCGAACCAATCGCGAGCGAGACGC
>JAUBOG010000092.1:0-17002 GCA_036700105.1 Microcoleus occultus BM001215583 | reverse complement strand
ATGAGTAATTTTACTCATTGACAATAGTGCTTTTAGCTTAACTTGTGAGTAATGCGCCTATCGCATCTATTGATGTTAAGTTTATTCACAACTTATAACTGTCTCAAAAATCCGCTGTTATCTTAAAGGTATCAGGCAAACAGGCATCTTGCAAAAATTCAATTCTCAGAATTCAAGTTGGTAGGTACGAATAAACTTAACAGCAAAGTAGATGCAATGGTAAACGAATCTTTTCAACTCGAACCAGGCGATGCAATCCTTGGCGGTGAAAATCCAGAACCTCCGATCGATGCAGAAGTTTTAGAAGGCATAGAAGGAGCAAAACAGCAGTGTGCCGATCCGGATGTTAAAATCAGAATTGATGGACTGCGAGAAGCAGTTAAATACGGGGAAGCAGGCATAGAATTGCTGGTGAATGGTTTGAAAGACGAATCCCCAGAAGTGGGGCTTACTGCCTACTCTTTGCTACAGGAAAATGTAGAGCCAGAATTGAAAATAGCACTAAAAATATACGATACTTACCAGCCAAGGTGCGTCAACTTATTGGGGCATTCACACCCAATACAAGGGACATCTTTGAGTTCTAACGGGCTGGTACTTGCCAGCTACAGTCAAGTATTTGCTAACGGCTGTTTTAAGAACGCCGTCAAGCTGTGGAACGTAAAAACGGGCAGCCTCAAAACTACGATTAACCACGATTCAGCTATTCATATTCAGTCTATTGCTCTCAACCCCAACCTACAAAATCTTGCCATTGGTTGCTTTTACGCGCAGAGAATTGAGCTGTGGGATCTAGAAACAGGTGCGATCGAAACTACTCTCTCACCAAATGGCTCCATCGCCTTCAGTCTTGACGGGAAATTCATTGCCGCTGGAGGTAGCTGCCATACAAACGCTTGGATTTGGGGTGTAAAGACCGGCAATCTCCAAACTACCATATCCATCCAAAATGATGTCGTTGCCCTCAGCCCCAATGGGTCACTCATGGCTTCTGTCGCCAGTAATCAAGAAGCAGATGAGACTTTGTTTAGGAGTGGGCACATCCAACTTTGGTATACGATCGCAGGTAAACTGAAAACTACTCTGCGTACGTGTTTGCATCATATTAACCAAATTGTCTTCAGTCCCAATGGGGAGTTTCTTGCTGTTAGTTGCAGTAGTTTCTCCGAATTCCAGGTGTTGAATATAGAGACGGGTACAATCCATCGTTGTTATACAGGAACACCTACGGGTATTTTAACCTTCAGCCTCGACGGGCAATCCATTGCTGCTGCTAGCAGGGGAAAGATCGAGATTTGGGATGTAAAAACTGGTACGCAGAAAATTAGTTTCTGTGGATATCCGAGAAACATTTCCTCCCTCGCTTTTAGCCCGGATGGGAATATTGTTGCCAGCAGCAGTGTTGGTAATATTGTCCAGGTGTGGAGGTTAGAACTTTCCAATCTGAATCGATTCGATCCGATGGCATTATTCCACAGCTACCTGGAAATCAAGCAATCTAACTCTAATTTATACGGTGCAATCCAAGCGATTGCTAGCGGAACGACAGCAGAACAAGAGGCTGCTTTTTTACAACTTCAAAGTAGGCAAGAATTTGCAATTCAAGCAATATTGTATTCTTACATTAACGCGCAACCTTTGTCACAGTTTGAAGTAAATAAATCTCGCCAATTCCCAGAATGGAACATCTCCACCTACAAGTGGCTAAAATATTTTCTAGCAACCAATCAATTGCAAAAAGCTGAGGAAGAAACTAACAGGATTTTGCTTCAAGAAGTAGGTGGTACTGACATAAATGCGATTGATAACACCTTAAAGATTCCTGTTCTTTCTGCTATATGCAACTTGTGTAAAGCCTATACAAAGATTGATATTCCAGTAGATTTTATCAGGAATCTAGAGATGAAGATTGAATATCTCAATGGAAAACAAGAAAGGGAAAGAGAGGAAAAGTGGAATTCCGAAAATCTAGGTTTTGGTGCACATTTAAGAGACTCTTAGGGAGTGGGTAATAGGGAATAGGGAATAGGGAATAGGGAATAGGGAATAGGGAATAGGGAATAGGAATTTGGGCGTTGCTGATGTGAAGTATGATTTGTCTCCGAAATTTAGAGTAGGGGCAATTCATGAATTGCCCCTACTTCAGGGATTGCTATAGCGAGTAAATCATACCTAAATTCAGCAACGCCGGAATTTGTTACTGTCAACTGTCAACTGACTGCTGAGCCGATCGCCAAATCCACCAAGCCGCCGCCCACAAAGTAAAATTGCCAACGAGAGTCATCGCCGCTTGCAGAGTCACAATCCATTCTAGGGCTGGGGAGTTGTCGAAATAGTGCCACGTACAGGCGCACATGGCGCTGACGAGAGCCGGCAGCATCCCGGCGGAAAGAGCCCACCAGGCTTTGTTTTGAGTGACTTCGCCGTAAGTCCAAATTAGCCAGATGGCGGCAATCCACTCGACGACGCTAGAGATGTGAATAATCCAGGTGGGAATTGACAAAGCGTGCATTTTTTGTATTCTGAAGGAAGATGTGTGACAGTTGGCAGTTGACAGTTGACAGTTGACAGTTGACAGTTCACCGTTACATTAGTGCTGGCCGCCGATTGCTAACTTCGTGATGTGACAGTTGTCCCGATCGCAAGGGAAAAGGGTTGACATTTACACCATTTATGGTAGCAGGTTTGTGGCTCTATTCATCAGGTTATTTGTGCCAAGAGTGTTCTGACGGTTTTGATATTTTGTTGTTTTCAAAAGAATCTTTTGGTAACAATAATTAGGTATTGTAATAATTATATTGGATTCCAAACAAAGAGTAGAAATGCGAGCAATTTTGTGCGGCTATTACGGTAAAGGCAACAGCGGCGACGAGGCGCTGTTGGCATCGCTATTGCAAATGTTACCAGATGGCGTGACGCCGATCGTCCTTTCTGGCAATCCCGTCGAGACAAATCAGCGGTATGGTGTAGCTGCGCGCGATCGGATGAATGCGTTTCAAGTTCTAGAAGCACTCCGCACCTCCGACGCCCTAATCTGGGGCGGCGGTAGTTTAATCCAAGACGCTACCAGCATTGCGAGCCCTTTTTATTATGGCGGTTTGATGGGATTAGCGCAGCAGATGGGCTTAAAAACGGTTGCTTGGGCTCAGGGAATCGGCCCTTTGAAGCGGGAAATGACTCGCAAGTTATCTCAGCGCTGTTTTGCTGGGTGCACGGGTGTCAGCGTGCGGGATAAAGGCTCAGCTAGTTTACTTGCAGATTGGGAAATTCCCTTTACTTTAGCGCCCGATCCCGTGTGGGCTTTGGAAAATTCGCCCGTGTCGGGTTTGTGGGATTTGCCGGCGCCGAGAGTTGCTGTTTGTTTGCGATCGCACCCTACACTAACTCCCGCCCGGTTGTCAATCTTAACTCAAGCTTTAGTAGACTTTCAAAAAGCAACTCGCACCTTGATTTTGCTGCTGCCTTTTCAAGCATCTCGCGACTTAGAAATTGCGAAACATTTGCACTCGTCTCTGCCGAAAAGAAGCCGCATCCTCAGTTTAGACGATCCGAGGAAATTGAAAGGAGTATTCCGGGGAGTCGAAATGGCGATCGGGATGCGCTACCACAGTTTAATTATGGCAGCATCGGAAGAATGCCGCTGTTTTGCCCTCAGCTACGACCCGAAAGTCAGTCAATTGATGGACGAGTTAGAAATGCCGGGATACTTATTATCAGAATTGCCAGAAGATCCGTATTTAATCAGCAAAACCTGGATCGAACACTACGCCAACGGCGACGCCTTATCGCCGGAAAGGATAAAATTTATTGTAGGGCGATCGCTCTTTCACCAAGAAGTATTGAAAACCGCACTCCAGTAATCTCATTCAGAGGTAAAGTACCATGACAGTCAGTACAGCCGACTTAAAAATTACCTGGGACAAATTGCCCGACGATTTCATTTTAGACGAGGAACCAGTGGAGAATATTGATCAACCCTTACTAGCTGCGGCCTTGCGAGAAATATTAGAAATTGCAGGCTTCATAGTAGCAGGAATATTAATTGCCCCGAATATGGCGCTCTGCGCAACATTAAATGACAAGCTAGTTGTCAAAGCTCCAGACTGGTTTTATGCCCGCAACGTACAGCCATTTTCTAATCAAGAAATCCGCCGTAGTTATACTCCTAACTTAGAAGGAGACATTCCGGCGATCGTCATGGAGTTTTTATCAGCTACCGTCAACGAGGAATATTCTAGAGTATCGACTTATCCCCCTGGAAAATGGTATTTTTACGAGCAAATATTGCAAGTACCAATCTATGCAATATTTCAACCTGCCACAGGAAGGCTAGAAGTTAACCAGTTGGATTCATCAGGACGATATCAATCATATCAGCCCGATGCAAGCGGGCGTTATTGGATTTCGGGAGTTGGATTATTTCTGGGTATTTGGTATGGTACAAAAGCCGAAAGAACCGGATATTGGCTGCGCTGGTGGGATGAGAGCGGCGAGATGTTATTGTGGGGTGCAGAAATGGTAGAAAGAGAAAGGCAGGAAAGGGCGATCGCTCAACAGCAAGCCGAACTAGAGCGGCAACAAAGGACGATCGCTCAACAGCAAGCCGAACAAGAACGGCAGCAAAAGACGATCGCCCAACAGCAAGCCGAACAAGAACGAGAACGATCGTCCATATTGGCCGCACAATTAAGAGCATTAGGAATTGAACCAGAAGCTTGAAAAATAGGCGATGCTATTCGAGCGAAAATCATTGCCAGCAGTTCCACCGGATTCTTACTAAGAGGTAAAATACCATGACACTCAATCCAATGATGTTCAAAATTACCTGGGAAAAATTGCCAAAAACTTTCATTTTAGACGAGCAACCCCTGCAAGATATCGACCAGCCTTTGCTCGCCGCAGCCTTACGGGAAAGCTTAGAAATTGCGGGGCTAATTTTGGAGGGAACATTAGTTGCTGCTCATCTGGCGATTTGTGTAACTTTCAACGATAAGCTAGTTATCAAAACTCCCGATTTGTTTTATGCCACCAACGTACAGCCCCTGCCCGATCGAGAAATTCGCCGCAGTTATACCCCCAACCTAGAAGGAGACATTCCGGCAATTGTCATGGAGTTTTTGCCATATAATCCTCCTAGTTATCAGGATGAATATTCTGCAAAACAAACTTATATCCCCGGAAAATGGCATTTTTACGAACAAATATTGCAAGCTCCTATTTATGTAATTTTTGAACCTGCGATCGGAGCTTTAACAGTAAATCACTTGGGTTCACCAGCATACCCATACTATAAAAAACAGCAACCCGATGCAAATAATCGTTATTGGATTCCGGGAGTTGGTCTATTTCTGGGTGTTTGGCAGGGAACAAAAGCCGAAAGAACGGGATATTGGCTGCGCTGGTGGGATGAGAGCGGAGAGATGTTATTGTGGGGAGCAGAGATGGTAGAAAGAGAAAGGCAGCGGGGCGATCGGCTTTCCGCGCAATTAAGAGCAGCCGGCATTGAACCAGAAGCCTAATGCCATAATGAACAATCAAAAATTGTGCCTCTGCAATTTTTTATTGCTCATCAATTAAAAAAGTATTAGACAACACCGCAAAAATCAATATTTATCTGCGTTAATCCGCGTTAATCTGCCTTCATCGGCGGTTAAAAATTACATTCAGGAGACAGAAAAATTGGGAAGAGTTAGAGTTAGAGAACACGTCAATCCGCTGTGCCGTAAATATCAAGTATCCGCCAGCCCCCCCGATTGGACTAAAATCTATGCCGACTTAAATTTGCCGCTGCATTTAGATATCGGCTGCGGCAGAGGACGGTTTTTGTGGCACATGGCGCAAATCCAAACAAACTGGAATTTTCTCGGATTGGAAATTCGGGAACCTCTGGTAGAAGAAGCGAATCTTTGGCGGGATGAAAAAGGCTTGACAAATTTGCACTATTTGTTTTGCAATGCGAATAGTTCTCTGAAGCCAATTTTAGAAACTTTGCCCGCAGGTACTTTGCAGCGAGTCAGCATTCAATTTCCCGATCCGTGGTTCAAGAAAAAGCATCACAAACGGCGGGTAGTGCAGCAGGAATTAGTCGGCGAATTGGCAACTTATCTGGCCATTGGCGGCGAAGTTTTTATTCAATCCGATATTGAGGAAGTAGAAAGGGAAATGTGCGATCGCTTTTCATCCGATCCTAGTTTCCAGCGTCAAAATAATGGCGAATGGCTAGCAGAAAATCCCCTACCTGTGGCGACTGAAAGAGAAATTGCTACTCTCAAACGCGGCGAACCAGTTTATCGAGCGCTGTATCAAAAATAATGCTAGCTTTTGCAAACTCACCTTGGTAATAAATGTTATAACTTACATCTTGCACCTTTGTTAGGAACAGGCTTTCCGGCCTGTTCCACAAAACTTGATTTTCTTGTGGAACGGGCCGGAAAGCCCGTTAATAAAAGAATTATTTCTAACTTAAACCCAAGAAGGAAGCCACATCCGAATTTTCCATTCCCACTGCGACAAAGGCAGTCCCAAATAGAGAGGCATCCAGAAAATAAAAGCACCCAAAATCAGAAAAATAATTGTTACTCCCATCGCTCTGAGGCGAGTTTGAGGGCTGTGCAGCCACCTGTCAGTCCACCAAGCAAGGGCCAAGGCTGCATACACAGAACAGCCCATATAATGATACAAAAATACGCAGCGACTCACCTTCACCCAAGGCAGTAAATTAGCAGCCCAATTAACTACTAAATACAGCGCCATCCACATTTGGGCCGTCGGCGGAAACAAAATCGGCCGCTGCTGTTCGATCGCCTCAGCAGAAGCCTCGCCGCGCGTTTGCAGCCACACCCAAACCCGGTGAGCTAACACTCCTATTACTAGCAGTAAAGCTAAGGTTGACAGCCACCAAAGGAAAGGATTTCCCATCGCGTGAACGTCAAAAATTGCCTGAGTTGCACCTTCAGGTAAAGGCGGCAAAACCGGATCTGGTTGTGCATTGTTGCTAACAGTTTTGTAGAAGTAAACTATGGGGCGAAGCATCAAAGGCCAACTGTACCAGGCGGCACAGTAAGGATGCACGTCAGGCCCGCTTTTAATGCGTTGGTGATAAGTCAAAATTTCTGTTTGCATCTGCCAGAAATTGGGAGTTGGGTTGAGATGCAGGTGAGGAATCCAGGATATGCTGTAAACTAAAATAGGAATCACAGCTAGACTCAACCATACTTCTATAAAAGTGAGTTGAGTTAGTTTTTGTACGGGACTTTCGGGAGGAATTAGAGCCGAATTAACCTCGCGCACCTGTTCTTCATCTTCTTTGTTTCCCTGAATAAAACGAACTGCCCAAGCGCACAGCAACATCAGATAAGTACCGAAAAGGAACCACAATCCGTTCCATTTGATAGCAGCAGAAGCGCCGAAACCTATCCCGGATAGCACCAGCCAAAGCCAGCGCTTTTTGCCTTCAGCTTCTACGGCTTTTAAAATAAATAACTGGCCTAAGATTCCAAACAACACTAGATAAATGTTGTTCAGCGCGTAGCGAGATTCAACTAAAAATAAACCGTCGCAGGCGATAAATAAAGCAGCCAGAAAAGCAAAGGTGCGGCGATGAACGAGCTGATAAGCTAGGGCTCCGACAACTAGGGGAATAAAGGAACCCGTGAGAGCGTTGAGCCAGCGGTAATCCCAAGGGGAAAGCAGGGAACCGGCCATACTGTTGACGGCTGTTTTGCCGAAGGGGAGGTGAGAACCTATCCAAATGCCGATCGCAATTATGTATTGGCTCAGCGGCGGGTGAGCGTTGAAAAAAGGAGTTTTGGTGAGATAATCGTTGGCAAATTTAGCGTAGTAAACTTCGTCAAATACTAGAGTGTTAAATCGCTCTAATTCCCAAAATCGCAGACTTAAGGAGACGAGGAAAATGCCGAGCATTCCTAGGGAAAAAACTAAATTTGACTTGTTGAATTGCTTTTTTTTGAGTTTCATAGAACTGCACCGAAAAGATAGTAGATTTGAGGGCGATCGCTAATTTAAAAATACTGAGTTTAGAATAGCCTAAAAATTACAATTATGACTTTTAACCTTCGCTGCGGCAAACCCGATCGCCCATCAAGACTAATCTAACATTAGATCCAAAAAAAGCGGCTCCGCTTGCCGCAGAACCGCCGTAACAGAGGATGAAGAATCTAAAATTAACGCACAGCACCCTGTACTGAAGGTGATTCAATTGTCTTCATGAAGTACAGCTTCAACAACTGCCAGCCGTTCGACAAGTACAGAGGCAATTTTTGGAAGAATTGCAAGACTTTCGGAGTATTAGAAGCAACAATTGCGGTCAATTGCTGATTGTTTTTGAGGCAAACATCCAAGCGTTCGTAAAATTCTGGATTGTTCACGTCGAGCATCACGGGGAATACGCGGCCGGCGGTTTCGTTGGTCTTTTTGATGACTTCGATGTCGTATTCGCGAGCATCGAGTCCGAGCGATCGATAAAAACCGGCACGCTGGATATCATTGAGATACATTGTGGCGAATACCGACAGCAAGAAGAAACGGCACCAGAGTTTAGCGCGCCAATCGTTCAACATCTGAGGCTGAGCTCTCATCACCGCATCGAAGAAATCTCCGTGGCGGTTTTCATCCTGACACCAATTTTCAAAGAATCGGAAAATCGGATAAATTTGGTCTTCAGGATGAGCCTTTAAGTGCTGGTAAATAGTGATGTAGCGCCAATAACCGATCTTTTCGGACAAGTAAGTGGCGTAAAAAATAAACTTCGGCTTAAAGAAGGTGTAACTGCGGCTCTTTGTCAAGAAACCCAAATCCAGGGACAAATTAAAATCCGACAGCGCTTTGTTCAGGAATCCGGCGTGCCGCGCTTCGTCGCGGGACATCAGGTTGAAACCTTCGGCAAGCACTGGATTTTTGTCCTTGAGCCTGCGTCCCAGCTCTTTGTAGAGCAAGAAGCCAGAAAACTCAGCGGTGCAAGAGCGTTCTAGGAATTCAATGAACAACTGGCGCTTTTCGCCGTCGATGTGTTCCCAAGATTGCTCGAACTCGGCATCCCGCACGAAGTGGTTGCGGTTGTAGTCAACGCGGAACTCTTTGATAATTGCTTCGAGTTCGGCTTCATTTACCGAGATGTCCATTTTGGCCATCTCGTCAAAATCTGTTGTGTAAAATCTCGGCGTGAGAATAGTTTCTTTGGCTGGGGCTTTTACTCCCGGCCGCAGTTCTTCAAAAGTGGGTTTTTTGAGGGAATCTACCATATGTTTATTGGATTTCTGCTTATAACTACTTGCTCGTTTCGGGTGTCGGGTACTCCGGGCGATCGCTCCTGTATGTCCGGCATCCGCGCATTTTGGCGCTTTGGGTGGAATGCAGGTCAAAACTGCTGCAATTATCCACGTCCTCCAGTTTACCAAGCTCTCGCCCCCGGAAATATGTTGCTGGCGTTAAGAATTGCTACGCACAATTACTTATCGGCTTCGAGACATTGGTCTCAAGCCATTGGCTTTCCAAAATTCTGCCTTTTGTGACTTGAGATGATAGAACACAAATAAATTCTGGTGTCAAGCTCTTGAAACACCCAATAGCCAACTGCAAAATATAAGATTGAGGGAGTCGAACAGTGAAAATAACCAGGCAGGACGGGCATAAAATGAGCAATTTAGGTGTTAGTTACCTTTTGTGGGCAGCTTGTTTTTTCGGCCCATTCGGACTCCACCGTCTTTATAACGGCAAGATTGCCACGGGTTTGCTGTGGCTGTGTACCTTTGGGTTGTTTGGGTTCGGGCAGTTGTTTGACTTGCTGCTGCTTCCGAACATGGTGGACGAACACAATGCCAGTCTCAGGGGCAAACTCGGCGTATCTGGCGAAGGTATAGGGCTGTATCCGATCGGGGGGGCGATCGCTTCGACATACCCCAAGCTAACTCCCGATCAGCTAGGAGTTAAACTCCTGAAGGCAGCTTATACCAAGAACGGCAGATTATCTGTCACCCAAGGGGTGATGGCAACGGGCGCTACTTTTGCGGAAGTGGAAGAGGCTTTCACGGCAATGCTGAAAACGGGTTATGTCAGTATCGAGAACGATTCAGTAACTGGGGTTGTGATCTACCACTTTCACGAACTTTAGCTGGTGCGGGTGCGTCAGTTCGGGGATTTTATGTGTTGTTCCAGAAGCTAATCGCTGACGCACCCTACTACTTGATATTGCTTCGCGAGCAGTCGTTGCCGTTTTTCTGCTGAAGCATTGCCGGCAAAATCGGCTAGAATGTTTGTTTGTCTATACAATCCGAAAGTATTTAGCGTCATGGCAGTCCCTAAGAAGAAAACCTCCAAATCCAAGAAGAATATGCGCAAGGCCACATGGAAGCGCAAAGCTGTAGTAGCAGCTCAGAAAGCTTTGTCTTTGGGCAAATCAGTTCTGACAGGGCGTTCCAACAGCTTCGTGTATCCCGGCAATGAAGAAGAGGAGGAAGAATAGAAACGGAATAGTGGGCATTGGGCGAACCCGATGCCCGATCGGTCAATCGATTTTTGCCTTCGGTAAAATCAGCATGGCATCGCCAAAGGAATAAAAGCGGTAGCGATGCTCGATCGCCTCTCGGTACAAATCCAACAGCCGAGACCTTCCGATCATGGCGCTTAACATCATCATCAAAGTAGAGCGGGGCAAGTGAAAATTGGTAATCATCCCATCTACAACCCGCCACTTGTAGCCCGGATAAATAAACAAATTGGTCGGGCCGCAAAAAGGCTGCAAAGAAAAATCGCCGCTCGCCGCTGCTGCTCCCTCTAAAGCTCGCACTGCTGTGGTACCGACGGCAATAATCCGCCCGCCTCCGGCTTGAGTAGAGCGGATTTTTTCGACGGTGGCGGGGGGTACTTCCACCCATTCGCCGTGCATTTGGTGGGTCGTCACGTCTGCCACCTCCACCGGGCGAAACGTCCCGACTCCGACGTGTAGGGTGACAAAAGTTTTTTCGATTCCCCGCTGCTGCAAGCGGCCGAACAACTCTTCGGTGAAGTGCAGCCCTGCGGTGGGGGCGGCCACCGCCCCAAGCTTTTCGGCATAAACAGTCTGGTACTGTTCCGGCTTGGCTTGGGACTTGTCAATGTAGGGAGGCAGGGGTACGTGACCGTATTCGTCCAAAAACGGTACTAGAGACATCTCTGTCGGCAGGTTAAACTCCAACAGTCTGCCTCCTGTGGCGTCATCGCGGGCTACAACTGTCGCAGTCAGGCGATCGGGTAGTGTGGCGGAGGCCCCTTGTGGAATGCAGCAACAAGGGCCTGCTGCTTCCTCGCGGCACTCTGGGGCGATCGGGTCGAACTCAATTTTTGCTCCCAACTTTAAGCGTTTTCCCGGCTTTACTAAAGCCAGCCAGCAGTTGTGCTGCCGTTCTTCCATCAACAATATCTCCACAGCCGGGCCGTTGGGCTTGTGTCCGTAAAGCCTCGCTGGAAGCACGCGGGTGTTGTTGAGTACCAGCAAGTCTCCGGGTTCGAGCAAATCGGGCAAATCCCGGAAAATTCGGTGTTGGTGGCTGCTGGGAGAATCTACAGCCAGCAAGCGAGAACTGTCCCTCGGCACTGCGGGATTTTGGGCAATGTACTCGGGCGGAAGTTCGTAGTCGTAGCCGTCCAAAGACCAGTCAATCTCTGTCATCGGGTAAATTCCTGTACGATCGATCTGTCAACTGGGTAACAAATTGGGTAAAAACCCCCATCCAAAGTCGGGTGCTTTTCCCCTTGTATTGGCGGGTATAGCCCGCGACGATAGAGGTATAGCATCAGCTTTGCTCGAAGGATAGTTATGGAATACCTCTACTACATCGCCAATACGACGCTCACTCTGAGAGTCGTGGATTACCTGCGCGCGGCTCATCATCTTCCCTTGCAATTTATCACTGTTATTCACCAAATTGACGGCTGGGTCGTGAAGGTGAAAATGAGCCAATATTTAACTCCAGAAATGCACGGCGATTTTCGGGCTTTTATGAACGAACTCGGAATTCCTTACGATCCTGAAATTCGCTTGCAAATGGCACTTTGGAGTTTGGAAACGGGACAGTCGCCACTGAGCGTAATGCGCCGCTACCAGGTGGCCGTGGTTTGTCACGGCAGCCCTGACCGCAAGGAAATTGAAGCGTTTCGCCAGCAATTTGTCAAGGGTTTGGGATATTGCCCGGAAACTCTCGCCTAGATGGCTGGGCAGATAAATTAACTGTTACCACAGGAGACTCAAAGGGAGAAAGTGTCCGAGTATCCGAGGGAGAAAAGTCTTATTGTACTTGATAGTTGCTGCCTTCGGATCGCTTTGCCCTAATTTTTTTTTAAGTCGATATTTTTAATTGCTGAAAGCCGATCGAATGTATTCTTGCAGGGTGAGCTGGTAATTTTCGGCGGCGGATTCAGAGTTCCCTCCTGTTAAGGGTGGCAATATTGGCTTAGCCTTTTGCCGTAAAGGTTCGCACCTGACTAAGGCGACGTCAAAGCGACAAGAATTATTTGCTAAATCCGGACGGTTGCTTAAAAAAATTTCGGCGGTTTGCCAGATTTTGGCTTGTTTTGCAGCACTAACAGCCAGCATTCCACCAGCATCCCAATTTCCCCGGCGGCGAGTTTTGACCTCGACAAATGCTAATGTTTGGGAATCGGGAACTTGTGCTGAGCGCAGTCGAAGTATCGGGAATGGAGAATTTTCGTTACCTCTGTTGATTTCGGTTTGTTCATCTCTTCCGAGGGCGATGATGTCAATCTCTCCCCAGCGACAGTACCACTGGCGGTGCAGGATTTCCCACCCTTGCTGCTGCAACCACTCGGCGACTAAGTTTTCTCCCAATGCGCCCAAAGCCCGAGTGTTTGCGGATTTGGACGCGCTGGCACCAGCGGTGGCGGTAGAGCGATCGCGCTTTCTGGTAGAATTCAATTCTGAACTGTCACGGCTGCACATTAGCTTTAACTTCTATGAATTCTGGAATTCGCCAATATATTTATAGTTTCTTGCTGAGCTTTGTTATTCTAGCAGTATTTGCCGCTGGGGCGATCGGCATCAATCCCGCACCTGCTTTCGCTTTGGATCACGACAAAGAAATCCTAGTCGGCGCTGATTTTACGGGGAAAGTTTTGACTGACGACAGCTTTAATAAAGCCAATCTCCGCAACAGCAATTTTACCAATGCAGATTTGCGGGGCGTCAGCTTTTTTGCCGCCAATCTGGAAGAGGCAAATTTAGAAGGTGCTAACTTCAGCGGCGCTACTTTGGATTTGGCTCGCATGATGAAAGCAAATTTAACTAATGCTATCCTTGAGGGTGCTTTTGCTTACAATACCAGACTCGAAGGAGCAGTGATTGACGGTGCTGATTTTACTGAGGCACTGCTGCGAGATGACATGATCAAAAAACTTTGTTTGGTGGCAAAAGGTACTAATCCCGTGACGGGCAGAGACACTCGCGAAACTCTTTTTTGCGATTATTAATATCAATTCCGGTTGCACGAGCAACCGACGACACGGCAATGCCGTTTCCCTACAACGAATCGGGGTAGGGAAACGGCACTGCCGTCTCCTAATTTCGGGTAAGGGATAATATCAAATCCGGTAGCTTAATATAATATAATTCCCAATCAAACGGATTTGATATAACGCGTAAGGTGCGCACTGCGCACCCTACATATAGAGTGCGATCGATCGCGAACCGCTCTAAAATGATATTAACCCCAAGGCACGGATGTTAAATCGTAAAAATTAACTTGACGCAGCCGCTCTAATTCCTTAAGCCATTCTTGTTCCGCACAGAATAGTTGGTGATATTCTACAGCTACTTCGACAATGCTAGCTGCTTTAGCTTTTTCCCACATATTGAGTGCGATCCGGCGCCGCTTCATGCTGATTATTTGCTCGATACAGGCGATCGCCGATCTGATGACTAAAGGCGCGCGATAAACGTTTCTTTCGGAAAACTCGTTTAAGTGAAATAAATGCGAGATTTGATTGAGTTGATTGGGATATTCAATAAAACTATCTTGCAATTTCAATATTAACTCAGAAGGCGCTACTTGTAAAGACATTTTGTGCAGTATTTCTGCATTCAAAATCAGATGCCACAAAAATCTGTGGTGAGAAAGACTAAACTGCACGTCTCTAGCTTCTATTGCTTCTCTGACATCTTGGCGGTATTCGGGACAGTGCAAGTAAATCTGCAATAATTGCGCTTCTGCTTCTTCTAAAAGACTGCGGGCTGCGGCAGATAAGCCTTGCTTCGAGCTTGGATTTTCGCCGCTTGCGCGCTGTTTTTTCTGTTGTCTACTAGGCTTCAGCTTGTTTCTAATTAACAGGGGCATTGTCAAAGATTCGTCTTGACTCTGCCGTTTTGCCCAATCGCTGACAACTTGATTTAGCAAGTTTTCCGCGAGCATCTTGGTGAGCCTAAAATCTCCTTTGCTGAGAATTTCGGCGCACTTTTGCAGGTAATGCGCTAGCTGATTGTCGTCTGTGATGTTGGTTAATAATTTAACTATTTTTTTGGTAATTTGCTGTGAAGTATCGGCTTGCTTCAAATCTTGATTTGCGAGCATTTGCTGCAGTTGCCAGTCGAGCCACAGCGGAGCATTTTCGAGCAATTCTCGATATTGTTCTGGCGAGTATGTTTTGAGGTATTCGTCGGCATCTTTGCCGTCGGGAATGTTCAGCACTCGCAGTTGCACTTCTCCTTGATACGCGAGTTTTTCGATTTCTCCAATAGCCCTTTCTGCTGCTTGAGTGCCTGCTTTGTCGGCATCGAAGTTGAGGATAATTTGTTTCGAGTCTGTGTAGCGCAATAACTGCCGCACTTGGTTTAAACTCAGGGCTGTGCCGAGGGAAGCGACGGCGTTGGAGATGCCGGCTGCTTGAAGTGCGATCGCGTCAAAGTACCCCTCTACAACCACCGCGCGATCGGCTTTACCGATCGCTGTTTTGGCTGTATCTAAGGCAAATAAAGTCTTGCCTTTATCGAACAGTTCTGTTTCGGGAGAATTGAGGTATTTCGGCTGTTCGTCGCCCAGAGCTCTGCCCCCGAAACCGATGACTCTACCTTGGGTATCGCGAATGGGAATGATAATGCGGTTGCGGAAGCGATCGTAATAGCCGCTTCCTCCATTTTTTCGGGGTACAATTAATCCGGCTTGTTCTACTAACTGCGCCGGATAGTTTTTTTGTTCTACTAAATAACTGTAAAGTGTTTCCCAACCTTGAGGTGCATAACCTAGTTGAAATTGTTGGATGGTTTCTTCACTAAGTTTGCGTTCTGATTTGAGATATGCTAAGGGTTCTTCTCCTTGGGTTTGCCGCAAAGCGTGTTCGTAAAACTTGGCTGTTAGTGCTGAGATTTCATACAGTTGTTCCCGCAGAGAAATCTGCCGCTGCAATTCTTGTCGGTGTTCTGGTTCGACTGTTTTGACGGGGACTTGATAATTTTTTGCTAGTTCTAATACTACTTCGCTGAAAGGGCGTTTCTCTAATTCCATGAGGAATTTAAAAGCATTGCCGCCTGCACCGCAGCCGAAACAATAGTACATTTGTTTCGCCGGGCTGACTGTAAAGCTGGGAGACTTTTCGTCGTGAAAGGGACACAATCCGACGAATTCTTTGCCGCGTTTCCGCAAGACGACGCGGCCGGAAATAACGTCTACTATGTCGGCTCTTTGTTTGACTTCTTCGATTGTTTCTGGATGCAGCCGGGGAACTTGCATAGGGCTATTTTAGGCAATTTGAAATTATGTTTATTTTGAGCGATGGTTACTGAGCGCAGTCGAACTATCGCACAATTCGATCGTCCGGTAGGCAGAAACCGGGTTTTTTAGGAAAATACTGGATTTGAGCCTTTGATACCGGTGAACACTTCGGCTACGCTCAGTGCTCTGGTATTTACGCGTAATTGCTATTTGAGTAAAGCGCCGGACTGAGTTTATTGTAAGATATTTAGACTAACTGTAAGGAGCATCGAAATTAATGCGAATTTTAATGATGGGCGGTACTCGGTTTATCGGGGTTTATCTTACTAAGATTTTAGCAGCTCAAGGGCATGAAGTGGTGTTGTTTAACCGGGGCAACAAGCCTGTACCGGTTTCGGGCGCGAAACAGATTTTGGGCGATCGCACCAATGTCGAACAATTGAAAGAAAAGTTAGCCGCGGAGGAGTTCGACGCCGTTTTTGACAACAACGGCCGGGAACTGAGCGATACAAAGCCTTTAGCTGAAATATTTAAAGGGAGGGTGCAGCACTTCATTTATATGAGTTCTGCGGGGGTTTATTTGAAATCCGATCAAATGCCTCATATGGAAGGGGACGCTACCGATCCGAAAAGCCGCCATTTGGGTAAATGCGAAACCGAAACTTACTTGGCTCAGTCCGGTTTGCCTTGGACTTCGATTCGCCCGACTTACATTTACGGGCCGCAAAATTATAACGATTTGGAGGCTTGGTTTTTCGATCGCATTGCGCGCGATCGACCGATTCCGATTCCGGGTAACGGAATGCACTTCACGCAGTTGGGGCACTGTCAGGATTTGGCGAGGGCGATGGCGGCGGTGTTGGGAAATGAAAGGGCTCGAGGGCAAATTTACAACGTTTCGGGCGATCGATTTGTCACCTTTGACGGTTTAGCCCGCGCCTGCATTCAAGCTGCCGGCAAATCGCCCGATGCTATCAAGATTGTACACTACGATCCAAAACAATTTGACTTCGGTAAAAAGAAAGCTTTCCCCATGAGATTGCAGCACTTTTTCGCTTCAGTAAATAAAGCTGTCACCGAGCTTAACTGGAAGCCGGAATTTGACTTAGTTTCGGGATTGAAAGATTCATTTCAGAATGATTATCTAATTTCGGGACGGGACAAAGCCGAGATAGATTTTTCAGTCGATGACGAGATTTTGAAAGCCGTTTAAAGTAAAATTATACTGGGAGTATCTCCCTGCCGACCAAAAATTAGAACCCCACCCTAACCCTCCCCTTAGCAAGGGG
>JAUBOG010000818.1:0-1670 GCA_036700105.1 Microcoleus occultus BM001215583 | reverse complement strand
ATTTGAGTGAATTGATGTCTGATCATTCAAGTCAATAACTTCTGAGCTTTCTCCTGAACTTATTTCATGTTCGACTGGACAATCAGTATGATTTTTAGCCGGAGACTCGACAGGCTCAAACCACTCATTATACCAATAAGTGGCGTTCGTTGATTGAGGTCGATCGCTACTTAAAGTATTGCCAAGGAGCAAATCAGTTTGACCCAACCACCAAATCGGAACAGCCAGCCAAGGTGAAAACAGATAAAACTGAAACAAAGCGCATTTTAACAGAGTAGGGTCTATATCTTGACCGATACCGCTCAGACAGTAATTCGACTGTGTTAACATTAAAGCACCCGTACCGCACGCAGGTTCATTGAAGTTGGAAATTCGCTCTGTCTTATCGCCACTGACTAACTTAGACATGAACTGACACAAAGCTAAGGGTGTCGGATAAAACCCTGAACTTTTTTGAGCAGTCTTTCCGCAAATTTGGGGTAGCAGTCTGCCCATATAATCTTCAGGATACAGCATGACAATTGACAGGTCAAACATCTGATAAAGACGCATGGATGCACCTTCACAGCCGGCGGGTTCTTTGGGTAACATTTTATAAGCTGGATGTCCGAATGCGAACAAAACCCAGTCCAAGAAAAACTCTAAATAGTCCCAAGCTGACCAAGTTTTCCATTCTCCATGTTGAGGAATGCAATTGAGGCTATTATCTAACATGGCTTCTGCGGCAGGAGAATGCTGCCATTCAATTTGGGGAATCGGTTCTGCTGGCAAAGTTTCCTCAATTACAAATTTGGGTAAAATTTCTGGTTTTCTGTTCTCCAGAATGGCTAGCATTGGCTCCATCTTCCACCGCATCCAGGCATGACTAGGGACAGCTTGACACAAAGCCCAATAATCCCACCTTCCCCACAAACATCGGTCTATTTGTGCGAGAATTGTTAAAAGCCAGCCCGGCTTTAAATCTCGTTTTAGGTTGGGGATTAAAGCTTGCTTTTTCTTTGGTTTATAGGGTTGATTTCTGAAATGTAACAGCATTGACTCTCTAGTTTTGGAGTCAATAATTGGCAAGACAAGCTTGTTTTTCATGAGTGCAAGTCTGAAAAATGCACCCCTAAAAACCGCAGTAGCGGTTCGCACAATTCTATGTTGATGCAAGCAGCGTCTTGTTTAATAAAAACAGTAAAAAAAATTGGGAATACAGTGTAGCTTTTTTGTTTGAAAAAAGCTACACTGTATTCCCCGCTCCCATTTTCCCTATTTCTCTCTCCCCATTCCCCTTTCTCAGCCGTCTATTCCACCAATTATTTTGATATTTGAGGAGTAGAAAATGCTTCGCACAGCAGCAGCCCCACCTGCTTGAGTAAAGCTTTGTTACCATCAGGGCATCCCGACTGAATCAAACATTTAGGACAGCCAGAACTGCAAGAACAACTGCGGGCTAACTCAGCAGCCGCATGAGCTAATTGAGGGAGAGAACGAAAAATAGCTTCCGAGGTTCCCGAACCTCCTTCTGCTAAATCGTAAAAGAGTCCTGCATAGTCATTTGCACCTCTCTTCTCTACTAGAAAATTCACATCATTAGCTGAAGCCAAAATAGTCAGAGGTAAAGCTGCTAAAATTTGATGGCCGAAACTGTGAATAGCCAACAAATTCGCGGGGTACTCCCACAA
>JAUBOG010000817.1:0-1671 GCA_036700105.1 Microcoleus occultus BM001215583 | reverse complement strand
GAAGCCCTTACTCAGGTCGGCAGATTGCGATCGGAACGGAGTTTAAATCTCTGTTTTTATGAATTCGCTGTCACAGGTCAACTGTCAACTGTCAACTGTTTAACTCACTCATGTTTGTGAACCATACAATTACAGCGTTAAGTTCTGCGCTCGCATCCCTAGTTGCTCCCATACCTTTGCTAGCAACAGTTGAAGCCGAAAATTCGCCGCTCGTCCTCAGCGGAGTTTTGCTCAGTTTAGTAGTGATTTATATCGCCAGTAAAATCGGCGCCGAAGTAGCTAGAAACTTCGATTTACCCCCGGTTTTGGGTGAATTGGTAGCAGGGGTAATTGTCGGGGTATCTGCTTTACACCTGATCGTTTTTCCCGAAGGCGGGCTGTCAGCGTCAGATTCCGGGATTATGAGTGTTCTGCAATCGCTCAACCATCTATCCCCTGCCGCCCTTACCAGTGTTTTTGAGTCGCAGAGTGAAGTCGTTTCAGTGCTGGCTGAATTAGGCGTAATTATTCTGCTGTTTGAAATTGGTTTGGAGTCGGATCTCAGACAGCTAAAAGAAGTGGGGGTTCAAGCTGTCGTTGTCGCCTGCGTAGGCGTGGCAGTTCCCTTTGCTGCGGGTACCGCTGGCTTGATGATGCTGTTCCATACTGCGGCAATTCCGGCGATTTTTGCAGGGGCGGCTTTGACAGCAACCAGCATCGGAATTACCTCGAAAGTGTTGTCGGAATTAGGACAACTGAAATCTAAAGAAGGTCAAATCATTGTCGGTGCGGCGGTGATTGATGATGTGCTGGGAATTATTGTCCTAGCTGTTGTCGCTAGCTTAGCTAAAACCGGTGAAATTGATGTTGTTAATGTCATCTATTTGATTGTCAGTGCCACGGCTTTTCTGTTAGGTTCGATTCTGTTGGGCAGTGTCTTCAACAAAACTTTTTCTGCGGTGGTGGAGCAACTTAAAACTCGCGGCAATATTGTGATTCCAGCCTTTATTTTTGCCTTGTTCATGGCATTTCTGGGCAACGCAATTCATCTGGAAGCGATTTTGGGTGCGTTTGCGGCTGGTTTGGTTTTGGATGAAAGCGATGCACGCAATGAGTTGGATGAATTGGTGAAACCGATCGCCGATGTAGTTGTCCCCATCTTCTTTGTGACGGTGGGAGCCAGGGCAGATTTGGGAGTTTTGAACCCAGCCGTGCCGGATAATCGCGCCGGACTTTTAATCGCTGTTTTCTTGATTGTGGTGGCGATTATTGGCAAGCTCGTAACAGGTTGGGTGGTGTTTGGTCTGCCGGGAATCAATCGATTGGCGATCGGAGTGGGGATGATTCCTCGGGGCGAAGTCGGGTTGGTTTTTGCCGGAATTGGTTCGGCGAGTGGCGTTTTAGATAAACCGCTGGAAGTGTCGATTATTATCATGGTGATTCTGACGACATTTTTGGCGCCGCCATTTCTGCGGATTGCCTTTGGCGATACGGTAGAACCTCCAGCTAGCGGGAAACCTGCGAGCGAGCAAATCGTTTGATTTAGGGGAATTTGAGCTGAGGGCGATCGGCTGATTTGGAAACATAAATACAGTAGCCAGATACCCGACTTCTTAAAGAAGTCGGGTATAGCAATCCTGAATGAGTCGTAAATTTTTTGACCCCACCCCAACCCTCCCCTTATCACGGGGA
>JAUBOG010000816.1:0-1672 GCA_036700105.1 Microcoleus occultus BM001215583 | reverse complement strand
AGTCGATGTCCCTTACAGCAGTTAAGGGCAAAATACCGGGGACAGTTTCGGTGTCTAAGGTGAGGCGGCGTTCGTTAATTAGCGAACTGCTGTGCAACAGCCAGCTTACAGTAATGGGCAAAGTTTCTAGCCACAGTTGCCAAGCAATGTTGCGCTCTCTTAATACCTTGGCAGAGCCGAAGCTGTGGGAGAGCATTTGGCAAGCGTGTGTTAGTTGTTCGGGTGTTGGTCGGTAGACTAGGAAGGTGACAGCAGCGTGAATTGCTCTTGCACCTTTGTACATTTTTTTCTGGGCTTCAAAGGATTCTTCCTGTTTGACTTCTGCTCCTACATCGCGACCTTGACCTTTTTCTAAAGCGCGTTTTTTGGCAGTTTTAGATTGTTTAGCTTGCCTTGCTAAGTTGTCTTGAATAATAAAGTTGGGAGCGGCGCTAATTTCGACAACGGCTTCAGTATCGCGGACGTAGCTGTTGCTCATAATTTTCCAGAGCCATTGCAGTTGCTCTCTGGTATTGAGCCAGCCGCCGGGGCCCTCTTCCATTGTTAGCACGCCGCATTCTGCGTTTCTGCCGGGGAGCAAAATGCGTGAGCTAGCTTTTCTGTGTTCCGGGCAGCTCGAACGGCCGCTCATACCTTCAATTAAAATGGTGCAGGCGTGTTTGTGACTGTTGAGGGTTTCGGTTAGTTTGTAGTCCGACGCGGTTTCTTTTAAGGTGAGAAGTTGGGGAATAGGGGGTACGGGTGCGCTGTTGAATTTTTGCCACAGCCATCCCCACAATGCTTGGGCATTCATGGGTTGAATTTCCAGTCCAATTTTGGTGTTTAGCAAGAGTTCCCACCGGATGTAGCCTTGCTCGAAAGCATCGAGCAGCAGTTGTTTGTAAAAGCGTTCAGAGTAGATGCGCTGGTTGCCTGTAAATTGTGCAGCAACGCTGTGGGCTGTGTTGACAATTCCATTGATGAATTTACTCAGAGGGTCGTTGGATTTGGAGCCAGATTGAGCGTTGAATGTCCAAGTGCAGAAAATAGTTTGGTTCCACAGTTGTCTGGTGCCTGCTAAGTTGAGTTCTTGAATGCGTTTTTGTTCGTTACGAACGAGTACAGAAATGGGTTTGAGGTGACAGTTATCAGCCAATTCAGTTAACTGTTGCTGGCGAAGGCAATCGCTGCTGTAGCAGCCGGTATGAAAGGTCATTTTTTCGCCTGGGGGAATGTCTTTTAGCCCTTCTTCTAAGGCGGTGGCTGCATTGTTTACTTCATGGCGGTAGAGAATGTTGTGAAAGCCAACCGTCTCGAATCCGAATACAATTTGGTATTGACTGCCTTCATTTAGTAAGTAACCAGAAACTTCTCGACCATCCTTTTTGATAGTGACTAAACACAGGAGGTTTTGGTAGTTTTGGAAGGGCATAAGTCGGCTGTTACCTCCTTGTTGATTGGGAGCAACTTTGGGTTTAAGTTTGACTCGGACTTGTGAATCGCTGATTCGGTGGCGAATCGGGTTTGGTCGGTGTTGGGGAACGGGAGAAAGGTATAAAAGATTACCGTTGTACCACTCGTTCCCCGGCGGAGGTCTAAACCTGTCTACAAAAAGGTGAGGTTTGTTACCTGTCAGGAGCCACCAGCTTACAATTAGCCAGAAAGTAGTGGTGAAAAACCAAGGCATTCCTAA
>JAUBOG010000815.1:0-1685 GCA_036700105.1 Microcoleus occultus BM001215583 | reverse complement strand
GTGCCGTGTCCCTACCCAAAATAATATTGTAGGGACACGGCACTGCCGTCTCCTCATTTTGGCTTATCCGATCGCAAATTCACTCAATTTCCGCATCATCGGCGGGTCAAACCCAAGTACAATATCTTCTTTGGGAACTCCCAACTCAACCAGTTCGTTAGCAATACCCACCTCAGTGCCATCCTGCTGAATCCAGATTTTATTGTCCATAATATCTACGTGCAAAACCGGGCCGTAAATTCGATGCTGATTGCGCCAGCCTACATATACTAATTGATAATGATCTCGCTCAGTATCAAAGATAGTTTGAGCCTGAATTCGCTCATCCCACACCAGACTAGCGTGTTCCGAGAGCAGATTTTGAATGTGCTGCCGATAAAGGTCTACATTTGCCATTGTTGCGTTAGCGGAGCCCTCGAAGAGGATCGCCTCCTGTTCTATATCATAAACGATTAAATGAATTTGATTTTGTTTAACTAAAGACTGAATAAACCCCATTGTAAAAAAGCTATCGTAGACATTTCCTGGTACTGCTAGGTATAAAATACGCTCATTTTCTTGTTGTTGTAAAGCTGATCGATAACTAATAAATTGCCCTAAAGCTGTATAAAATTGGGAGATTTTAGATGGGCCAGTAAAGCTTTTGATTTCAACTGCAATTTTCTGTCCATCTTTTTCGGCCGCAACCACCTTTTCGGCACCCAAGTCGATGTAAAGTTCTAAAGTTCCTGCCTGTAAAGTGTATGGATCGTGAGTAATCTGCCATCCATCTTTTTGGAGAGCAGTTTTAACGACTTCGTGAAAAGCATCTTTAGCAGACATAGCTTTACTGACTTGTTGTGTTTAGTATCTTGGATAGTTGTTGTATTTTAAGTATATACGCTATTCATCTAAAACAAGACTTATGCACGGGTGGTCAGACAACCGGGTTTTCCCCTTGAATACTTCGTTGAAGCCAGCAGAAGCGGCCAAAAACCCGGTTTCTAATGTAGCCTACTGACTAAATTGCTGAGCGTAATAACGAGCGTATCGAGATCCCTTTTCCAACAATTCCTCGTGCGTTCCCGATTCCATCACTCTACCTTTTTCCAATACCAAAATTCTGTCAGCTTTCCGCACAGTAGCCAAACGGTGCGCGATAATAAACACAGTCCGATCGCGCATCAATCTTTCCAACGCTTCCTGTACCAAAGCTTCCGATTCCGAATCCAGCGCCGATGTCGCTTCATCGAGGATGAGAATTCGCGGATCTAGCAAAACAGCACGGGCGATCGCAATTCTTTGTTTCTGTCCCCCCGATAAGTTTACACCCCTTTCTCCCACCCAAGTTTGATAACCGTCGGGAAACTCGCTGATAAATTGATGGGCGTTGGCAATTTGCGCCGCTTTTTCAACATTTTTTAGTTCGTAATAAGACTGACCAAAAGCAATATTTTGAGCAATTGTACCCGAAAATAAAATAGTTTCTTGCGGCACAATTCCGATTTGCCGGCGCAGCGTATTTAATGTCACATCTTGAATATCAATCCCGTCAATTAAAATTTGTCCCACTTGCGGATCGTAAAATCTGGGTAACAAGTTTACTAAAGTAGTTTTCCCCGCACCGGATGCACCCACAAGGGCGATCGCTTCTCCGGGAAGTGCGAGTAAACTCATACTTTGCAAAATCGGAACCCCCCCTTGCC
>JAUBOG010000814.1:0-1697 GCA_036700105.1 Microcoleus occultus BM001215583 | reverse complement strand
CTACTGCCGGAATGCTTCGCCCCTACGAAGATATTTGCAAAAATGAGATGCACCCGCTTGCTTCAATCTAAAATCTAAAATCTAAAATCTAAAATCGATTGACTTGTCCGAGTACGGGAAAATTTACGCTTTGCGGGTGCCGCCAAAAGCGCGATCCAATAGCTGCAAGCTTCGCTAAGGGCGATCGCAGCGATTGACCGGGTAAATTGGGGAATAAATCCAGAAGAATTTCAAGTGCCGACTTGAGGGGAAAGTTGAGAGTAGGGAAGTGCGCGAGGTGACAGTTAAATAATTGCAGGGCGGCAAAAACAGCGTTGTGCGTGAGTCCGCAACAATTTAAAAAATGTAGATTCGCAGCCGCGGCTTGATACTATGTAATCTGGCAGCTAAAACCAAATAATTCAAATCGACATGAGCCAGCATTCAGACCGCATTGCCCCTCACGGCGGCATCCTGGTCAACCGGATTGCCACATTAGACCAAAGACAAGAATTTTTCGACAAAGCCGAAGTTTTGCCGCGGGTTCAGTTGTCGGACCGATCGATCTCCGACCTGCAAATGATCGCGATCGGCGCCCTGAGTCCCCTCACAGGGTTCATGAACGAAGCTGATTACCGATCGGTCGTCAAACAAATGCGACTGTCCAACGGCCTGCCTTGGTCGATTCCCGTCACCCTCAGCGTCAGCGAAGCAGTCGCCGACACCCTAACAGAAGGCAGTTTAGTGCGGCTCGACTCCCCGGCGGGCGAATTTGCCGGCATCTTGGAACTCTCGGAAAAATACCGCTACAGCAAAGAAGAAGAAGCCATCAACGTCTACCGCACCGACGACCTCAAACACCCGGGCGTCCAAGTAGTAGACCAATCCGGGCCAGTTAACCTCGCAGGCGACGTTTGGCTGCTGGAACGCGAACTCGATGTCCGGTTTCCCCAATACCAAATCGATCCGGCAAAATCGAGACTGCTGTTCAAAGAAAAAGGATGGAAAACCATAGTCGGTTTTCAAACCAGAAACCCGATCCACCGGGCCCACGAATACATCCAAAAATGCGCCTTAGAAACAGTAGACGGCTTGTTTTTGCACCCGCTAGTCGGGACGACAAAAGATGACGACATCCCCGCTGACGTGCGGATGCGCTGTTACGTAATTCTGCTAGAAAAATACTATCCAAAAGAACGGGTAATTTTGGCAATCAATCCGGCGGCGATGCGCTACGCCGGGCCCAGAGAAGCAATTTTTCACGCTTTAATCCGCAAAAACTACGGCTGCACTCACTTTATTGTAGGGCGCGACCACGCTGGAGTTGGCGATTATTACGGGACTTTCGATGCCCAACATATTTTTGACGAATTCGAGCCCTCTGAATTGGGAATTGTGCCGATGAAATTCGAGCACGCTTTCTATTGCACGCTGACCGAACAAATGGCTACAACTAAGACAAGCCCCAGCACTCCCGAACAGCGAGTGCACTTGTCGGGGACCAAAGTTCGGGAAATGCTGCGCGCTGGAAAACTGCCGCCGCCGCAGTTTTCTCGACCGGAAGTCGCCGCCGAATTAGCTAAAGCTATGAATATTTTTAGTTACGAGATTTAAGCCTTGAATCTTGGTGCTGGCTGGCGGCATTTTTAAGAGTTTTGAAATTTGAGTTTTGAGTTTTAAATGTGAAAATTTAAACTTAAAACTCAAAAATTAAAAAT
>JAUBOG010000813.1:0-1697 GCA_036700105.1 Microcoleus occultus BM001215583 | reverse complement strand
GTTGCATAGAATTCCGATCCCCCCTAACCCCCCTTGATAAGGGGGGGACAGGATTCTTCTCAAAGTCCCCCGACTATCAGGGGGATGCGAGGGGGATCGATATCTGTGCAACGACCCATTAAATTAGTATTATTCAGCAAACCCTACTTATTTCTTCCCGCCGCAAGCCACCAATTTTTTCTGTATGCACAATTCTTGAAACATTAAATCTGCAATTGATTCATAAGCTGGGGCTGTGGGGTGCACGCCATCCCGAAAATAACTTTCTACTCTCTTGTTCGGCAATTTTGACCAGGCTGCGTGAGTGTCTGTGACTGGAATTTTTAAAGCTTTTAGCCGATCGGCAAACTGCGATTTAAACTTCGGCTGATTCGGTACGGGCAGTAAATCCGCGCGATCGCAAGTATACAGCACAAATAGCTGAATATTTTTAGCTCGCACTAAAGCTGCTATTTCCTCAAGTTTCTGCATATTTTCCTCAAACCGCTGCGATTCCGGCACCTGCACTCCCGCCGCCGGAGAATCAGACACAAAAATACTTGACAATTTGGGCATAATATGCCTGTCAAGAGCTTCTTGAATTGCCAATAACGGTTTGCGATTCGGCATCAGCGGGTCATTTCCCACCCCGGCGCTGCTGCTGGTTGGTTGCACCAAATCGTGAGTCCCAATTTGCAAAATCACAGCATCGCTTTCAAAAGTGCCAAATTTGCGAATATATCCCAACTGATTGCCAATTCCCCAAGAACCTGCAGAAGCATTCAGCACCTCAACTTGCTTTTTTAGACCCAACAAATGGGCTTCAAACAATTCTGGAATAGTTTCATTCTGATCCGTGGTATTATTACCGTTGAGAACCGAATCTCCGAGCATCAAAATTCTGAGAGTACCTTCAGGCTTTGCTGAATCGATTGGTTCGGAACGCTGAGAAAATTGATTGTACTCAAGTCTATTGCCAAACCGATATACAAGTTGATTTGGTGCAAATATATAGCCAGCATCCGCATCAGCTTGCAGCAAAGCAGGATTTCCGAATCCCACCAAGCGCAGTGCAATTTCGATCGCGCTCAAAGATGCGATCGCACAACCGGGAATCAAATACTTAGCTTTCAAAAATTTACCTGTAATTGGTAAACTGCAAAGCCATCGGATAATCTTCTTGCTTCAATCGTTGAATTACCAACTGCAAATCATCCTTATCCTTGGCCGAAACGCGGACTGCATCACCTTGAATCGAGCCTTGAATTTTTTTAAATTCATCTCGAATTAATTTAGTGATTTTTTTGGCAATTTCCTGATCGATCCCTTTTTTGAGTTTGATTTCTTGGCGCACCCTACTGCCGCTAGCAGCTTCTATTTTGCCGTAATCAAATATTTTCAGAGACAAATTGCGCTTGGCGGCTTTAGTTTGCAAAACAGTATGAATCGCGTCGAGAGTAAATTCGCTGTCGGTGTTGACTGTAATTGCTTCAGCGCCCAATTCTACGGTTGTTTTGGTATCTTTCAAGTCGTAGCGGCTTTGAATTTCCCGAACTGTTTGGTCAACAGCATTAACTAATTCTTGCCTGTCGAAATCGCTGACAATATCAAATGAATAACTAGCAGCCATAAAATTATAATTGGTAAATGGGAATTGGTAAATGGGAATTGGGAATGGGGAATTGGGAATGGGGAATTGGGAATTGGGAATTGGGAAT
>JAUBOG010000091.1:0-17039 GCA_036700105.1 Microcoleus occultus BM001215583 | reverse complement strand
GTGGAAAATTGTAGCGAAAATGTTGGGCGGAGTGAAACGGAGGGTTCGTTCCTCAACCCAGCCTACGCACTCCGAGTATGTATTCCCAGACTCTGCCTGGGAACAAGGAAATTCATCCGTGTATCCGTGTCCAAATCCGTGTCGTGCTCTTCTTCAAGCTTCCCGCATCACATAGCCAACACCGCGCACCGTCTGAATCAAGCGCTTTTCGCCCTCATCTTCAATCTTGAGCCGCAGATAGCGGATGTAAACCTCAATCACATTCGACTCGCCGAGAAAGTCGTAACCCCAAACATTTTCCAAAATTTGTTCCCGAGTCAAAACGTCGCGGGGATGTTCCATCAAATACTTTAGCAGCTCAAATTCTTTCATCGTCAGGTCGATCGCCCGTCCGTTGCGCAGGGCTCGCCTCGAAGCCAAATCCAAAACTAAATCGCCAAACCTCAACTGTTCGTTGCTGGTATTATCCGGCTGCAAATACAAGCGCACCAACTGCAAAAATTCCTCGCTGCGGTAGGGCTTGAGAAAATAATCATCCGCGCCAGCTTCCAGACAAGCCACGCGATCGTCAACTGTATCGCGACCGATCAATAGCAGCACCGGTGCCCGATTGCCAATACTTCTGAGGTGAGAACACAGCGACAGCCCCGATTCAGGGCCGAGTATCCGGTCAATTACAATCAAAGCAGGCTGCAATTCACGGGCTAAATGTTGGCCTGTGGCGGTATTAGAAGCCACTACAGGTTCGTAGCCGGAGGATTTTAAGTCTAGACTCAAGTGTCCGGCGAGAACTTCGTCTGTTTCTACTAGCAGGACACAGGGATTGCGATCGAGAGTAATTGCAGCCATTGAATTGACCGATGTAGATCATACCTGTTGTAGCACGTTTGATGCACATTGGCTGTTGGTTATATTAATTCTCAAAACTCATGCAACTGTATTTGTAGGGTGCGTCGCCATCAAATATCTTAAATAATATCCACAATCTTTGAGCGACGCACCGGTGCAGGCGGGGTGAGCGCAAACAAATCCACACTCATCATTGTTGCAAGACGATAATTAGTATTATTTGTTATTTGTTAGTCCCAGTTCCCAATTCCCCATTCCCGATTCCCAATTCCCAATTCCCCATTTAAATTATGAGCATCATCGTATTCGGCAGTATCAATATCGACTTAGCGGCGAAAACTCCCCGGCTGCCTCAGCCGGGAGAAACTGTAATTGGTAGCAATTTCAGCACTAGCGGTGGCGGCAAAGGCGCAAATCAAGCAGTTGCCGCAGCCCGTCTCGGCACTTCCACTCACATTATCGGCCGGGTTGGCAATGATAAATTTGCTGGAGAATTGTTGACAAATTTGCAATCTTACGGTGTAAATACAGACAATGTATCGATCGACCAAAACACTCATTCAGGTGTGGCAATTATCGCCGTAGACGAGACAGGTCAAAATAATATTATTGTGATTCCGGGCGCGAACAATAATGTCGGTGACGTAGAGTTAGAACGTCTCAAAAAACTGTTAACAAAAGCTACATCTTTGCTGTTGCAGTTAGAAATTCCTCTAGAAATTGTCCGAAAAGCTGCGAAAGCTGCTCGTGAAGCTGGGGTGCGAGTGATTCTCGATCCGGCACCGGCTTGTTCCGATTTGCCGTTAGCGGAGCCCTCGAAGAGGATCGAACTTTATCCGCTAATTGACATTATCACGCCGAATGAAGTGGAAGCCAGCCAGTTAGTCGGTTTTCGGGTAAATGACAGGGAAACTGCAATTTTAGCTGCCAAACAGTTGCAGGAGCGCGGTGTCGAGAATGTTATTGTAAAATTGGGCGATCGCGGGGCTGTTGCTGTGACTGCGGATGAAACGTTTTTTGTACCTGCTTTTGCGGTGGAGGCGATCGACACTGTGGCTGCTGGCGATGCTTTTAACGGCGGTTTGGCGGCTGCCTTAGATGGCGGTCGATCGCACAGGGAGGCGGTCGTGTGGGGCTCGGCAGCGGGCGCTCTGTGCGCGACTAAAGCGGGTGCTCAGGTGGCGATGTGCGATCGGGCAACCTTTGATAAATTTTTGCACAATTTAACTTGAATTTGTAAGGTGCGCAATGCGCACCCTACTTTAAATTGTAGCGCATTACTTTGACTTGTAAGGTGCGCATTGCGCACCCTACTTTGGCCGCTGAATAATTGTTTCAACAACCCGGCGCTTAACTTTTGGATCTATGCCAATCAGCCGCACGTATTCGCCACCGTGTTGGGCCAAACAAGTTTCTAAAGATGCGATGACTTCTTTTTCTTGCGCAGTTTTAATTGTCGCGCAACTTTGCCAAGAACCAGTCTTAAATCGGCGATTGTCTGCATATTCCATACCAATTTTGCAGCCCCTTGCTAACAACTGCTGCACTTGTGACAAAACTTCGGAACTCAGCCGCGCTGCTTGACCGTTACTAACTTCAGAAGTAGGCTCGACATAAGCCTTATAATATTTCGAGTTCGGGTCGTTTAATTGGCTTTGCGTCGGCGCAGCAGCAGGAACGTTGGCGGTTCCGGGAACGTTGAACAGGCGCGATTGGTTGTATTCATCTACTAAGCGCATTTCCTGAACCCGCTTTTGTTGGCCCACCATCAAACTGCCCATTTCTAATAAATGAGCGAGGCTGAAATTGGGGTTTGGGAAATCTGGGGCTGCTTCGACGGTGTTTACCAAACGCTTGGAAACTCGCTCGATTCCTACTTGGTGAATGAATTCGCGGATTTGTTCGTCGTAAATGCGCGATCGCAAAGCGCTAAAAAAGTCGATCGCCTGATCTGCAAAATTATCAACCAACCCGACAATCTCGGTTTTGGACAAATTGTCCGACTCAAAAATTCCGCCGACAATCCCAATTTTATCATCCCGGCTCGGTTCCCAATAAAACTTTTCCATCCGCCCGTCGCGGATCAGCGGCGCGTACAGCGTAGAAAAGTCATTTCCGGTGACAATAATCGGCACTCGGTGCAGCGGCGTGCTGTCATAACTTCCCGGTAACTGCACGTTAGTTGGATTGTCAGCAATATTCATCAGAGTGGCATTGACCATCTGAGTATTGACTGTATATTGAGTAGTAGTATCGAACCGGCCAGCACCGGCATCCAAATCGTTAATAAAAATTGCACACATCTCGCCCCGCACTCGAATTTGCTCCGCAGCTTCCCGGTAGCGCAAGCGAATTAAACGCGCCGGATCTCCCGCATCTGGACTTTCTAATTCCCCGCCAGATATCATCACTGGTTCAAAGCCCATCCGCCGAAAAACGAGTTCGGTTTGAAAAGTTTTGCCTTCTCCTTTGCGGCCGTGAATTCCCAAAATTAGGGGAACTCTAACGCCGGGTAAATTTAAAAAGTTTTTAGTGATGTGCACCGCAACTTTATCGAGAAAGTTAGGAGAAATGTAATAACTCATCAGTAGATTTGTGAGGGATTAATTGCTGTTACTGTTACGATTTTATGACAAAAGTAACAAGCTGCACCGCGAAGCTGAATTTTTGCCGTACAATCGAGGTCTGCATATTATTTGTTAAGGAGCGATTCGTGAGTCCAGAAACCTTACTAAAAGAACCGATCGTGCAAGCAGAAGCCAGTTCCTTCAGTTCAGAGGGCTTCGACAGCTATGTAATGACAACTTACGGGCGTTTTAATATTGCCCTAGAACGGGGCCTCGGCTGCCGCGTTTGGGATACCGAGGGCCGCGAATATCTCGATTTTGTGGCGGGTATTGCTACCTGCACTCTGGGCCACGCGCATCCGGCAATGATTGCAGCGGTAACTCAGCAAATTCAGACGCTGCACCACGTTTCTAACCTTTATTACATCCCCGTACAGGGCGAGCTGGCTAAGTGGCTTGTAGACCATTCTTGCGCGGACAGAGCCTTCTTTTGCAACTCGGGCGCCGAAGCTAACGAAGCGGCAATTAAACTGGCGCGCAAGTACGCCCACGAAAAATTAAATATCTCGAATCCGACCATCATTACCGCCGTTGCGAGTTTCCACGGGCGGACTTTGGCGACAATTACGGCGACGGGACAGCCTAAATATCAGAAGGGTTTTAGTCCGTTGGTGCCGGGATTTGAGTACGTGCCTTACAACGATATCAGCGCGATCGAAAGCGCGATCGAACAACTCGACAAAGACGAACGCCAAGTCGCAGCAATTATGCTGGAAGCGCTGCAAGGCGAAGGCGGAGTTCGCCCCGGAGATATCGCTTATTTCCAGCGAATTCGGGAAATTTGCGACGAAAAAGGCATTTTGCTGATTCTGGACGAAGTGCAAGTGGGGATGGGACGCACCGGCAAATACTGGGGCTACGAAAACCTCGGCATCGAACCGGATATCTTTACGTCAGCCAAAGGCTTGGGCGGCGGTATCCCGATCGGCGCTATGCTGTGCAAATCTTTCTGCGATGTCTTTGAACCGGGAAGTCACGCCAGCACTTTCGGCGGCAATCCTTTCGCCTGCGCTGTAGCTTTGCGCGTGTGCCAAACTTTAGAACGGGAAAACCTGCTGGAAAACGTCCAGCAGCGCGGGGAACAGTTGAAAGCAGGGCTCAACAAGCTGGCGGCCGCTTATCCGCATTTAATTGCCGAGGTGCGCGGCTGGGGCTTGATTGTGGGGATGGAATTGCAAGCTGATATCGAACTGACATCGGGCGATATTGTCAAATCGGCGATCGCCGCCGGAGTTTTGTTGGTTCCGGCTGGGCCGAAAGTGCTGAGGTTTGTGCCGCCGCTGATTGTCACTGCTGCTGAAGTCGATCGGGCTTTGCTTGCTGTGGAAGCCTCGCTGCGTTCTCAAGCGGTACATTAAATCTACTGACTTGATTGCTGTTAGCTGTAGCACTATCCCGACTCAACCCGGTTTCTGTGATGATTTCTCGTTACCAAACCCAATAGTGTCCGAGAAACCGGGTTTCTGAGTCTAAAATTTATCGCCGATAAAATTAAACCCGCCCCGCTGCAAGTCTGTCGGGGCGGGTTTGTCAAGTTTAAGACTTGTGCAGGAACCTGTTTTTTTAGGAAAATACGTTGTGGCAATGTGTATGGTGGAAAAACCTGGTTTCTTTAATCCCCCTCGAAAACTGGTACTGGCGGTTAAAGATTGAAATTTAAACCCGGAAGTGATTTAATTGCTGCACAGAAGCAGCGATCCTATCGTTAATAATTCGGCGGAATGCACGATGGACGAACAGCGTCGCAAAACTGATGTTAATATGCTCCGAGCGCTGCTGGAAAATCCTGTGGACTTAGGAATAGATTTGATTTTGAGGACTGATTCAAAGTCGATCGACTCCTTGTCCGTGCAAACGCTTTACTTGGAAGTGCCGGCACTGAAGCGAGAAAGTTTGCTCAGAGCTGCAAAATTTTTCCAAACGGCGATCGCACCCTTAGAATCTGCAAAGGGCAATGCTAAATTGCCCGCAACCAAGCTAGCATATCTGACTTTTTTAGCCGAAGTATTGCAGGTGGTGGCCCGCAGCGCTGATTCCCAGCACCTGTACTCGCTGCTGAGAAACAATTTAGACAAGCTGGACCAGAATTTCGCCGAACTGCTGCGCCGGTGGGCAACTTTGGTGTTTTCTGCGGCAAAAGCATCCGATACCAGACGCGTTGCAGCTTTAATCGGCAATCTGAGCAACAAAATAGGGCGGTTTCCCCTCGGTAGCAAAGCCAACAACTTGGAAATCGAAATTGCCGGTTACGAAACAGTTGCTAAGGTTTTTACGCGCAAAGACTTTCCCCAAGAGTGGGCCTTGATGCAAAACAATCTGGGCAACGCTTACAGCGATCGCCCCAAAGGCGATAAGGCTCAAAATATCGAAATTGCGATCGCTTGCTTTGAAAATGCCCTCGCTTTGCGCACTCCCGAACAGTACCCCCAACAGTGGGCGACGCTGCAAAACAATCTGGGAAACGCTTACAGCGATCGCCTCAGAGGAGATCCGGCCGACAATCTAGAAATTGCGATCGCCTGCTATCAAAACGCGCTGCTTTTTCGCAGCCGCGAGACTTCCGGGGGAGAGTGGGCGAGCACTCAAAACAATCTCGGCCGCGCTTACAGCCGGCGGCTGCGGGGCGACAAAGCCCAAAATCTCGAACAGGCAGTCGCTTGCTACCAGAATGCTTTGCAAGTATACAACCGCAAGGCGTTTCCCCGGCGCTGGGCCACGACTCAAAATAATTTGGCAAATGCTTACTGCGAGTTGCTGCGGGGAAATCGAGCCGAAAATCTCGAATACGCTGTCACTTGCTATCAGAGGGCTTTGCAGGTGCGGACTCGGGAAGCTTTGCCGCTTCAGTGGGCGACGACTCAAAGGAATTTGGGCCGGGTGTTTGTCGAAAGGAAGAAAGGCGATCCGGCGGAAAATGTGGAAATGGCGATCGCCTGCTATCAAAATGCTTTGCAAGTCTACACCCGCAGCAAATTTCCCGAAACTTGGGCTTCGATTCACAGTTACCTCGGCAGGATCTACAGCCTGCGCGCGAGAGGGGAAAAAGCCGAAAATATCGAAATGGCGATCGCCTGCTATCAAAACGCTTTGCTCTTTTGCAACCGCCAAAAATCTCCCGAACGCTGGGCGATGCTCTACGCCTACCTCGGCCGCGCTTTCAGCGAACACGCCAAAGGGGAAAAAAACCGCAACCTCAAAAGCGCGATCGCCTGCTATCAAAATGCTTTACAAGTCTACACCAGGCCAAGAGCAGCCAACCGCTGGGCGATGCTGCAAATTTATCTGGGCCGGGCTTTTTCGGAACTGACGGAGGCGGAACACTCGTCTGGCACCGAAAGCGCGATCGGCTGCTACCACAGTGCTGGCAAAGTTTACACTCGCGAAACCCATCCTCACCGCTGGGCGCAAATTTTATTTTATTTGGGCCAAGCTTACCGAGATCGAGGCGAGTTGCTTCGGGCTTACGGTGTTTTTACTGCTGCTGTCGATACTGTGGAATTTTTGCGCAGTGAAGCTGGGGTGGATGCGGCCGATTTGGGCGATCGGGCCAGTAGCGCCAAACTCAAACTAGCCAGCACCTGGAGTGGACTTTATAAATGTTTGGTGCAAGTTTGCCTGGAAGTCGGCAGCACTCAACCGGAATACTACGCTAAGGCTCTGGAATACGCCGAACGACAGAAAAATCGGAATTTGGTACAACTGCTCGTCAAATGCCCCCTGACCCCCAAAGGCGACATTCCTGCAACCGCGCTCCGCGAGCTGGAGTCGCTGCAACAGGAAATAGCGGGGACACAGCGGTACCAAGAACAACGAGAACCGGAGCCGAGCGCTACCTTGATTTCTGAGGGCGAAAGCCTTGGCTTGAACAGCGGTTCTCTGCTGCCTAACTCGGACTTGATACACTTAAATCAACTGTGGCGGCAGCTTGATGGGTTGATTGCTCGGGAGGTGCAGCCAAACGACCCTTTCTTCAGCCTAGCCCGCAAGGTTGAACCGATCGCCTTCGAGCAAATTCGCCAATTGTTGCCCGACGGCAATTCCGCTGCTGTGGTGTGGGCCAGTTTTGAGGAGTTGCTGGTGGCTTTTGTGGTTCTCAAGAGCGCAGAATATCCCGCCGTTTACCTGTGTTCGAGGGAAAATGCTTTGGCTGCCGAAACTTGGGCGATCGAGTACCTCAGCGCTTATTCCGAGCAAAAAGGTCGCTGGATAAATCATCTCCCGGCTCGGCTCAAACGCTTGGCGGCGCTGCTGGAAATCGATCGGGTGGTGGCGCTGATTCCGGAAAATTGCGATCGGCTGATTTTTGTACCGCACCGATTTTTGCACGCTTTGCCGCTCCACGCTTTGCCTCTGGGAACCAAAGAGGGGTTTGCCGACAGCAGCGGCAGTTTTAGATCCGGGTGGAGTTCGAGCAGCGGTTTTGATGTCGATACCCGCAGCGGTTCGGATTTTTCTCAAGGTTCGGCTTTTGGCGACGTTCCAGCGCCTGTTTATTTGATCGATCGATTTGCTGGAGGAATTCGCTATGCTCCTAGCTGCCAGCTATTGCGCTTGAAACAAATCGCGCGCAGCGCAGCTATTGGCCGTTACAGACCGCGTTTGCAGCACGTTTTGGCAGTGCCCACTTTCAACAAAAATTCGCTCTACAGCAACATTGAAATCGGCAATATTTCCCAGTATTTTGCTACGGCAGAAGTTTTGCGCCAGAAGCCGGCAATTAAAGAAGCCTTTTCTCAAGCAATGTTGGATCGCAACGGGGATTCACCCAGGCAAACAGGACAGTTGCAGCAGAAAAAATGCGCTCACTTTGCTTGTTTGAGTTGGCTCGATCTGGCTTTGCCGCTGAAATCCGCAGTGTTTTTGAGAAATGATTCTCTGAGTTTGGAGGAAATTTTTAATCTGGATTTTCGGCAATACTTTTTAGTTACTTTATCGGCTTGCGAAATTGCCGCAGGCTCTGTCAGCGGCAGTGAAGATTTTGTCGGTTTGTCGGCGGGTTTGCTGTATGCTGGTACGTCTAGTGTTGTCAGCAGTCTTTGGAAGGTGAACGATGTTTCGACGCTGCTGCTCGCTAGCAAGTTTTATGAAAATCTCGGGGGGTTTCCCCGGTTGCAGGTGGGAGATGTGGCGCGATCGCTGGCGGACGCTCAACGGTGGCTCAGGGATTTGACTGGGGAGGAATTGGAGGTGTTGCTGGCGGATTTGCAACCTCAAATTTCGCAAATGTTCGATCGGCTTTCTCAAAGTTCTCGCTTGATTGCTGAAGCTTCTTTGCAGCAAATTCGCAACCGCAAACCCTGTCCTTTTGCCAATCCGTATCACTGGGCCGCTTTTACGGCTGCTGGAGTTTAGTCACAAGCTGCATCACTACAAAAAACCCGACACCGACAACTCATAAAAACTTGTCAATGTCGGGCCCCTATTCAAAAATTTACCAGCAAAAATTTAGGACTTTTTGCCGAAAACTTGTTCTTTCAAGGCTTGAATTTCTTGACCTAATTGTTGGCGGTTGGAAGAGCGCAACAAATACCGGTAGACAAACCACACGGTGTATCCAATACCGATTAGCTCGAATGTCGGTGCTAGCAGCGGAATGTCGTTGAGTTCGTCTACTATCCCCAAAAGAACTTTCAAAGAAATGATCGAAGCTAAAATTAAACCGACGACTGTCAGCGGACTTTTGTACTGCTGGTAAAAAGCGCCGATGTAAGCGGGAAGCTCGGACAAAATTGAGATAATTTGTTCTTTGATCTGCTGGGTCTGACTTGGCGGTTCTTCGGTAATTATGACTTGTGTTGTACCCATCGAACTGTCTGCTTCATTTCCAGCAGGAATTTCGGTGATAATAACGGTTGTTTCTGGTTCGTTTGATGAAGTCATTTCTCCACTCGCAATAGTTTTTTGCTGGTTGGCGGCAGGTATTTCAACAGCCGCAGAGACTGTTGTGGGAGTCTCTATTTCGACTGTTTCGGCCGCCGGTATTTCGACTGGTGTCGCCTCGGCTGCTGCTGTTTCCACAGTCGGTGTTTCGACTGCGGGCTGTTTAGCAGCAGGAGTTTCGGCGACTGTTTCTGCTTTTGGTTGTTCTGAGATAGAAGTCTCGCCCGCGACACCAACAGCCGGCAAATTTAAGTTGCTAAGGGCATCAAGCAAGCGGGTTTTAGCCGTTCCCCGCTGGTGAAGGATTACCCAAGATTCTATCAGGTCGGGGCCGTGCATTGCGCCGGTCAAAGCCGCTCTGAGCGATCGCATGATCAGCCCTTTGTTAAGATTTTTCTCTTTACTGAGCTTTTTAGTGATTTTCTGAGCTTCAGCCGATACCAGCGTGGAATGACTTTCCAGAGCTTCTAGAACAGCTTGTAAAGCCTCTGCTGCATTGGGCTGCTGCAATTGTGCGAGTGCTTCTTCTTCGTATTCCACAGCGGGAGAGAAGAACAGCTTGCACATACCGACAGCATCGGTTAAGCGAACGAGACTCGGGCCGATTAAAGCAGCTATTTGTTCGAGCCAAGAGCGTGAACCCTCCGCATCAAACTCATAACCGGCTTTCTGCCAATAAGGTATCAGCAAATCAGTCAATTGCGGCACCGGCATTTTGTGCAGGTATTGACTGTTGAGCCAATTCAGTTTATCCCAATCAAATTTTGCACCGGCTTTATTCACTCGATCCAAGCTAAATACTGTCGCAGCTTCAGAGAGTGTAAATATTTCTTGCGTAGAATCCGGCGCAGTCCAACCCAGCAAAGTCATGTAATTGACCAAAGCTTCGGGGAGGTAGCCCATATCTTTGAAGTCAGAAATCGAGGTAACGCCGTCGCGTTTGGAAAGTTTTTGCCCTTGGGAGTTTAAAATCAGCGGCGTGTGGGCAAATTCTGGGATTGTCGCTCCCAAAGCTTCGTAGAGCAAGATTTGTTTGGGAGTATTCCCGATGTGATCTTCGCCGCGGATGACGTGGGTAATGCCCATGTCGATGTCATCGGCGACTACGGCGAGGTTGTAGAGGGGTTGGCCGATGCCGCCTGCGCTGGATGCGCGGGCGATTACCATATCGCCGCCGAGGTCGCTACCTTTCCAGGTTACGGTGCCGCGTACCGTGTCGTTCCAGGAGATTGTTCGATCGTCCTCAATCATAAACCGAATCACAGCTTGCCGCCCTTCGGCTTCAAAAGCTTCGCGCTCGGAGTCCGTCAGGTGGCGGTGGCGGTTGTCGTAGCGGGGAGCCTGTTTGTTGGCTTTTTGCGCTTCCCGCATCGCATCGAGTTCTTCCGACGTAGTGTAGCAGCGGTAGGCGAGTCCTTTGTCTAGCAAAGTTTGGACTGTTTGGCGGTAAGTTTCCAGGCGCTCGGACTGAAAAGAAGGGCCTTCGTCCCAGTTCATACCCAGCCAAGTCAGTCCTTCGAGGATGTTGTCGGTGTATTCGCTTTTGGAACGTTCCAAGTCTGTGTCTTCTACCCGCAGGATGAACTTGCCGCCTTGGTTGCGGGCAAACAGCCAGTTGAATACGGCGGTTCTGGCGGTACCGATGTGTAGGTTTCCGGTGGGACTGGGGGCTAGACGGACTCTGACATTCATGTAGATTTTGGTTTTGAGATTTGGGGTAATTTGCTGGTTTGGAGAGAGAAGAATGTTTGACTACAAAATTTTAATATATTTTGTCGCAAGAAGTGAAAATTGCGGTCGCCTCAACTGCGGTCTCAGTCTCCGGCGCGAGGGCAGACCTCCTGCTGATGATATTAGCATTGTCGATCGGTGATTTTGACCTATCCTTGCGGAGTATTTTTGGGGGATATAAACAGCCGTTTTTCAATCTGCGATCGCCTCCTTCTTAAGATAGATTTGTGCTTCTAATGTTTGAGAAATCTGCGCGGCCCCAAGCCTACAAGTGCGATCGAGATTGAGATTGAGATTGCTCGCCCTCGATCGTGTTAAATATTGTTAAAATATTTGGGCGCGTCTGTTGCTGCTGTTTTGAACGATCGACTAATTGAGAATTACCTATGTCTGCTGTTAAAAATCAGTTTCCCGAAGCCGTTGAGGTTAAACCATCTTGGCAGATCGAGCTGCTGTACGACGGTGAATGTCCCCTGTGCGTGCGAGAAGTCAATTTTTTGAAGAAACGCGATGCGGGCCGAGGTTTGGTAGCATTTGTGGATATTGCGGACGATCGCTACAGCCCCGAAGCCCACGGCGGAATCGACTACGAAACGGCGATGGGGCGGATTCACGCGGTTTTACCCGACGGTACGACAGTTAAAAATGTGGAGGTATTTCGCCGCATTTACGAGATTTTGGGGATGGGTTGGGTTTACGCTGTGACTAAATTGCCAATTGTTGGGACGATCGCGAATTGGCTGTACGGAATTTGGGCTTATTGGCGGCTACCTTTGACGGGAAGGCCCCCTTTAGCGACTGTGATGGGCGATCGAACTAAACGCATCGAGTGCGAAAATCCGAGCCGCTGTCGGGTAAACGACGAGGTTTAAAATAAGGTGAATGGGAAAGGGCGATCGGCTACAGTCAACAGAAACAAGATCGAGCTAACCTCAAAATACACCAATCAATCAAGCGGGGTAAAAAATATGCAAGATGCAGGATATACAGTCTTCATCGGCTTCGGATTGCTCTGGGTAGCGATGGGAATTGCGGCTGTGATTACCCTCTTCAAGTCCGACGGTCAAAAACTGCGGTTTGGCAAATGGGGACTGCTAGTTGCTATTCCGATCCTTGTGCCGATCGTCCTGGTTTTAAGCTACCAGATATTCCGACCGTTTATTATCCAACACCTTTGAGGCGATCGTCCGTGGGAGAAAGGAATTAGTTAAATTAAGTTAAGTATTATTGGTCATTTTCCGGCGATCGCAACTGTTCTCTCACCCATACTCGCAAAGCATCAATTATAGTCATATCATCCTCGGTCTCTGCCATCTGCAAAAATTGATTTATGATGACTGAAGAAACCATCGGAAAAGTGCCACTGCATTCACAGAGCGCATATTCTCCGTTCTGAAGTTGAAAAAATTGTACAGTCTCTCCTAGATATCTCCAAATTTCAGGAACTCCTAGGTTTTTGTAGATAGTAAAGCGATTAGTAGATGGACTGGTGAGATCGACTTCAATAATTAAATCAGGTGGCGGGTCGATCGATAAGTTAATTTTTCTGCCCCGAATGCTATCGACATTTTGAATATAAAAACAGGAATCTGGTTCTGCACCTTGTTTTAAATCTTCACGGTTGAGAGTCGTCGAACCAAATCCCTTACGTTTCAATTTTAATTCGTCACTTAAAGTAGTCACAAACTGTTTGAGCAAACAATTAACAGTTTCATGCAAATCTGATGGCATGATAATTTCTAATACTTCTTGATAATACGAAAACCGCGAGGCTCTCTTGTCTCCGGCTTCTGCTAACAAGCTCTGGTAAGTCTGCCAACTGATATTAGATAATACCACCCGCTGCGTAGTTTTTTCTGAGGAGGGGTTAATGAGGGTAACTGTCAATCTTCCCTCCTCCTTGCTTAATTGATAAAATACTAAAATCCTAAAATTTTTATTTTAGAACTTCTACTTTCGAGGGAACGGGACAGACGGGGCTCGAACCCGCAACTTCCGCCGTGACAGGGCGGTGCTCTAACCAATTGAACTACTGTCCCTCGTTTTTGCTTGTTTTTCAAGCACAATCTCTATTATGCCTATGAGTCCACCTTTTGTCAAGAGGTTTTTTGAACTTTTATTTTGAAGCCCAAAATCTGAGTCTCCTGCAGTGGACTGAAGTTGTTGTCGCTCACCAAAATCAGCCCTAGGGTACTATCCGCCAGCGCGGGGCCGAATGTCAAGCCCTCAATGTTGTCTAGGGGAATTTTCAGGGTTTCCAAATCCAGCAGCAGCCGTTTTTGAGCGGGAGAAACCTCGCCCAGACGGCTTTTGAGGCTTTCGACTGCTTCAATGCGATCGCTCTTTTCTGTGGAAATCTCAAAAATTCTGATAGTAGTGCCGGTTTCCAGAGAGAAACCGCGCTCTAAACCGATCGAGCGGTTTTCGTCTATCGCCAACAAATCCACTAAACCGCTGCTAGTTAATTTTCCCACAGGATTCGCGCCGGCGGGTAGCGGTTCGGTGATGTAGAGAAAAGCAGCATCTAGATTCCCGCTGAGAGCATCGTACCGCAAAATCCGGCACGGACTCCCGCTTTCGAGCGAAGGTACAGCGCCATCTTGAACTATAGCGTTTTCGGTAGCGGTGAATAGATATTTGCGATCGGGCGTTAAAGTCAAACTTTCAAAAGCGAGATTGTTGCGAATGCCTTTCTTTCCTTTACCGTCTGGCAAAAATAGTTCGGGAATTGCCAGAGTTTTCAGCAGTTTACCATCCAGGGAGAATTCCTTGATAAAAGGATTGATTTGGCGATCGGCATCTCCCTCAGAAGAAACAAACACGCTGTTGCCAGTAAAAGCTATCCCTTCAGGATCTAAACTTAACTCTGGAAAACTTTTGCCATTTTCATCTAATAAAGTTGTTACCCCAGTAAACTCAATCTGGTCTTTTTCCAGTTTGCCAGAATCCAAGTTAATTTTGAGAGTGTAAAAACGCGCCGGAGCCTTGCTGCTGCGGTCATCAGAAATGGCATAATAAACTTGTTTCTCGGCATCATAAGTAATGCCAGAAAGCCCGCCAATTTCCGTCCCTCCAAACGGAGAACCAGTCGGAAAAATCGCTCTCCCGATAAAATCTATTTGAGTAACAGCGAAAGATTGAGCCGACAGATTCATCAAAATAACAGCAACCGCTGCTGCTATCAAAAAACAGGCGATAAATATAGTTGTTTTTGCTAGCTTTCGCATTTTACGAATAAATACATTATTACCTATCTTCCTCTTCTCTTTCTTCCTTCGCGCCCTTTGCGCCTTCGCGGTTCGTTAAATCATAAAATCACGGTTGACGATCCAGCAAAAAATTAGTCAACCAATCCTTAACCACATAAGTAGCGCGACAGTCGTCTTCATTGTAGCGGACGATCGCCTCCAAGATCGATCGATCGCCAGTTTTGAGCCAATCATCGTACCAGCAGACACACTGAGCACCGTTAGCTTTAGCATCTCGCCACTCAAAACCCAGCCAGCGGGCGATCGGTTTGAGCGCGTAGCTTTCTACCGGCATTATCGCTTTTTGGGTGACATATTTATGGATGTCTATAAAGCGTTTGAGCACTGGTTTCCACAAATATGCTGGCGTGTTGTAAAGTTTGGCCAGCCGCTTGAAAGTCTTAATTTCGTAATCGCAGAAGTGAAAAATCGGAGCAATCGGATAAGTCCACATTAACTGTAAAAATTCTTCCCAAGCCGCTCCTTCTGCTGCGGCACTTTCCGCTAAAAACTGGTAGTATTTCTCGGTATTGTTGTACCTGTCAACGACTAAGACTCCATGCAGGTAATCTAAGTTTAACTCTGGTTCTGCTTCAATGTCGAAATAAAGTTCGATCGGTGCGATCGGCAAAAACACCGATTGCGAATACGGAATAGGTTTCTTGCGGAGAATCGGCGCAGGTACAGAAAGTTTAGCAGGTTTATTTTGCGTAGATGATTTATCGGCTTCGACTGAATAAACCTGGTTTTTTACCGAGTCTGCAGGCGGCGACGAAGTATTGCTGTGAAAAAACTCGGTTTCTGAACCCCCAGTATTTTCTACTTCCTCAACCGCGATGCTATCCAAAATATTGTCTGCAATATCTGGTAATATTTGAGATGAGTTAAATTCTTCTAAATTCTCACTTCTACCTGCTTCTGGAACATCACTCCGTGTATCCGCGTCCAAATCCGTGTTGTGCTTTCTTTCTTCCCGCACAAACGGCTGATTCAATAAAGTCGATCGCGCTTGCTGCACCACATCCACCGCTACTCCCGCCACAAACTCGGGATAACTCGCCAATAAATCAGAATTAGCATTAGCCAGAGATTCTAAATCTGTCAATCCGAGAAGTTTTAATATAGCATATCGCTTAGCCGTAACTCCCGGCAACAGCGACAGGTGTTTAATAGATTCGGCTTCTGCGTGACAAGCAGTATACCAACCGCAAAGAGTGCACTTTTGGCGGGAAATGAAAACCTCCGGTTTGTGCCGATTTTCTAACATTTCAATGCACTCATCCAAAATCTCGAACATCTCAGGCATTCGCTGGTAGAGATTCACCGCCCAAAGTCCTTTTTTTCGCAGCATCAACCACGCATTTTCCGGCATTGTTCCCTGTGCGGAAGCTAACACTTGCGCGTGAAAAGCTGCGATAATTTGATAGTCTAGTTTTGGTCGCTTGCTGAGCCAAATATCGGCAGTCGCATAACTCCAATTGCCAAATTTGGAATCTCCCGGCTGTTTGATTAATAAGTGCGGGCGGCTGATGAGGGTGATTTCTGAAGAATGCAAGATTGAGGAGGAAAGATGCACGGGAGTTTCGGGAATTTCGCCGATATCCGGCAAATATTGGCCGTCAATTCCTAAGATAGAACCTGTTTCACCGTTGGTTTTGCCTAATTCGCCTTGGCAAAGGACTCCTCGATAAATGCGATCGACTCCTTGCTGCATTAAACTCAAAGTAGCCGCCGCACCAGCCGCCCAATCTCCTCTAGGATAATACGGTTGTTGGTAAGTCTCGTGTTCTAAAGTTTCCTGCTGGTATGTCGAGCTGTCGCGCATCAATTTTAGCAGGAAGTCGCTGGGTGGATCTTGTTGTTTCCAATCTCCCCAGGTGTCTAAAAATGCTCGGAGATTGCATCGCTGATAGGAAAGTAGCAGTTTGTCAGTTATTAACATTTAGTGTTTGCAAAACATACAGTATCAGGAAAAAGGTATAAAATCGACAGCATCAGTTATTCAGTATAGAGCTGGCGCAAAAACTCACGCCTGTAGGGTGCGCAGTGCGCACCTTACCCTGAGATATAACGGGTTAAAGGATTTGTTGTGTAAGTCCCACATTAACGCTATCAATTAATTACCCAGAAAAGTATGACGAAGGACAAATACCGACAACAATTTCCAGCTTTGGCCAATAAAGCTTATTTTAACTACGGCGGACAAGGGCCGTTGCCTGAGTCTGCTTTAGAGGCGATTTATGCGGCCTATAAGCGCGTGCAGCTTGGGGGGCCGTTTTCGGGGGAAATCGGTGCTTGGGTGGCTCAGGAGGCGATGCTGACGCGGCGTGCGATCGCCCGCGAGTTAGCTGTCCCTCCTGAAACGATCGCCCTGACTGAAGATGTCACCGTCGGCTGCAATATTGCTCTGTGGGGCATTAATTGGCGATCGGGCGACCATTTATTGCTTTCTGACTGCGAACACCCCGGCATTGTAGCTAGTGTAATGGAACTTCAGCGCCGTTTCAACCTTGAGGTTTCGGTTTGCCCGCTGGCGGCTACTTTGAATGGGGGAGATCCGGTGGCGGTGATTGCTGATTGTTTGCAGCCGAATACTCGTCTGTTGGTAATCAGTCACATCTTGTGGAATACTGGGCAAGTTTTGCCTCTGGCTGAGATTGTTAAGGTGTGTCATAGAGGTTGTGAACCCCCCCTAACCCCCCTT
>JAUBOG010000812.1:0-1704 GCA_036700105.1 Microcoleus occultus BM001215583 | reverse complement strand
CCCTAGCCCCCCTTAAGAAGGGGGGGACAAGAGTCTTCTCTTTCGTCCCCCGACCTAAGGGGGATTTAGGGGGATCTAAACTTAGGTAAAAGCGAGATATACCAAAGGTTTCAGGCTTAAGTTGACACGCTTTGGGCAGTGCCGTTTCCCTGTGAATATCACCTTACATTTAATACTTTTGACTTTAAATTTGTATCCGGTACGCACCGCCCAACGGCCGCGGCTACAAGCCGCAAACTCGCAACTAAATCAACCATATCAGGCAAAGAAAGAGCTTGCCGCGCGTCTGAAACGGATTTTTCCGGTTGCGGGTGGCACTCAACAATCAAGCCGTCTGCGCCGCAAGCAACGGCTGCTTTTGCTAGCGGTGCGACTAATTCTCGCTTGCCGGCGGCGTGAGATGGGTCTACAATTACTGGCAAATGAGTTAACTGTTTCAGCGCTACTACTGTACCTAAATCCAAGACGTTTCGCGTGTAATTGTCGAAGCTGCGGATGCCTCTTTCGCACATGACTACGTTAGGATTTCCGTGGGCCAGAATGTATTCGGCGGCCATCACGAATTCTTCGATGGTGGCTGACAAACCGCGTTTTAGCAAAACTGGTTTTCCGGCTTGACCGATCGCCTTTAACAACTCGAAGTTTTGCATATTGCGGCTGCCTACTTGCAGCATATCAGCATAGGCGACAACCGGTGCGATTTGGGCGATCGACATTACCTCAGTCACCACGGGTAAACCGTAAGTGCGGCTGACATCAGCTAAGATTTCGAGTCCCTCAATTCCCATTCCTTGGAAAGCATAGGGAGATGTGCGGGGTTTGTAGACTCCCCCGCGCAAAGCTTGCACCGGTGCGCCTGAGAGTTGGCGGGCGACTGTTTCCATTTGTTCCGAACTTTCGACGGTACATGGCCCGCCGATGATTAATAATTCTGTGCCGCCGACTGAGACTGTTTCTGATAATTTGACAATTGTCTGGTGTTCTGGATGAGATTTAGTGACGAGTTTGGCATCTAACATGGGAGTTTTCCTGGGGTGTTAAGTGGGTGGTTGACAGTAAAAAACCCGGCACTTTTAAGAGTCCCGGGTTGGTGCGAAAAGACAGCGCGACAATTTACCCGGAGCTCTTGTGGGGCCAGAAGTAAAAGCCGTAGTACCAGTTAGCGGATAATGTCATTGCTGTTTTCGCTTGTGTTTGATTTGTGAATGGGAAAAAAGCTAGAAAAAACAAAACCGCAGGTGTTAATCTGCGGTTCGCCCGGATGTTCACAGCAAGCTGTAAATTCACTCCGGGCGAACTTGGGTATGCCAAAAATAAAAATAGCTGTTGGTTGCGAACATTATATGAAGTGCTTGGATTTGTGGATTAAACACAATACTATTCGTAAAGCTAGCACACATAAGTAGTAATGTCAAGCTATTTTTAGAAAAAGATTTGTATAATGGGCGCTCTTGTCCCCCCCTTGTTAAGGGGGCTAGGGGGGATCGAGGGGCTAAGTAGTAAGGTGGAGTTCGTAGGCGCAAGCCGGGGCGTAGCCATCGCTCTTTTCGCCCCTCAATCAGGAATATGTCTCGTTTATACCTTCGTTTCGATCGCCCCTAACACCTCTTATTAAGGGGGGCATGAGTATTTAAAGTCTTCATGTATATCTCGTTTCTAGCCGAGTTTCGATCCCCCCTAACCCCCCTTAATAAGGGGGGGACA
>JAUBOG010000811.1:0-1708 GCA_036700105.1 Microcoleus occultus BM001215583 | reverse complement strand
CCCCTTAGCAAGGGGGGGACGGGGGGGGTTTCCATTCCGCAAGCCGAGGATTATGTCGAGTGTCTGCGGGCTGCTTGCGTTGAAGTCGATCGAGAACAGCGCAAAATTCAAATCAAAGCACAAGTAGAAGCCGCCGCCGCAAAACAAGGCGGTTGCGCCGACATTACCGAAGATTTGTTAGAAGAAGTCACCGACTTAGTAGAATGGCCGAACGCAGTTGTCGGCAAATTTGACGAAGAATTTTTGATATTGCCGCCGGAAGTAATCACCGCAATTATTGTCACCAACCAGCGCTATTTTCCGATTCTTAAAAATCCTCAATTTCCCGAACTGTTGCCTTATTTCATTACAATTTCTAACGGAGATCCGGCAAAATCGGCGATTATTGCCGCCGGAAACGAGCGAGTCGTGCGGGCGAGATTGGCAGACGGTCAGTTTTTCTACAAAGCAGACTTGGCAAAGCCTTTAGAGGATTATTTGCCCAAATTGGAAACAGTCACTTTTCAGGAAGATTTGGGGACTGTGCGCGCTAAGGTCGATCGGCTGTGCAAAATTGCCAGTCTCACCGCAAATCAACTGCAAATCACAGCAGAAGAAAGCTTGCACGTAGCAAGAGCAGCCTTGCTTTGCAAAGCCGACCTAGTAACCCAAATGGTTTACGAACTACCCGAAATGCAAGGAATCATGGGGCAGAAATACGCCCTAGCCAGCGGCGAATCGGAAGCAGTAGCCACAGCGATTTTCGAGCATTATTTGCCCAAAGGTGCGGGCGACAATTTGCCCCAAACTCTCACAGGTCAAATTGTCGGAATCGCCGACAAGCTAGATACATTAGTCAGCATCTTCGGGTTGGGAATGCTGCCGACTGGTTCCTCCGATCCCTTCGCTTTGCGCCGCGCAGCCAATGCGATAGTTAACATTATTTGGGCGGCTCAGTTACCAGTAAATTTGCACCAGTTACTAGCAGAAGTTGTTGCCGAATTTACAGCGATTCGCCCCGAAACAAGCCCGGAATTGCAGTCACAATTATCCGATTTTTTCTTGCAAAGAATTAGGACTTTGCTGCAAGAAGAAAAGAATATAGATTACGATTTGGTAAATGCAGTTTTGGGGGAAAATGACCCAGAATATACAGAACGGGCATTGCGAGATTTGTTGGACGCGCTGGAAAGAGCGCTTTTCTTGCAGCAAATCCGCAATGACAATACATTGGATAAAATCTACGAAACAGTCAACCGTTCAACTCGTTTAGCGGCTCAGGGAGATTTGGATAAAGTTGAATTGGAACCGAAAACTGCGGTAAAACCGGAGTTATTTCAAAAATCGTCCGAACAAGCTTTCTACGATGCTTTAGTGCAGTTAGTGCCGCAAACGCAGCTATCGAAGCAAACCCGAAATTACCAGCTATTGGTAGATAGCTTGACTGAAATTGCTCCGACTGTTAGCAACTTTTTCGACGGCCCAGAAAGCGTTTTGGTGATGGATGCTGACGCGGAAATTAAGGCGAATCGGTTGAATTTATTGGGGTTGCTGCGGAATCACGCGCGGGTGTTGGCTGACTTTGGGGCGATCGTGAAGGGTTAAAAAGTAGGTGAGCACCTGAATTTCGCCCTCGCACAACCTAATTATGTAGGGTGCGCATTGCGCGCTGAATTTCGCCCTCGCATAACCTAATTATGTAGGGTGCGCATTGCGCACCGGTGCGCAA
>JAUBOG010000810.1:0-1719 GCA_036700105.1 Microcoleus occultus BM001215583 | reverse complement strand
GATTTACTGCCGGAATGCTTCGCCCCTACGAATATATTTGCAAAAATGAGATGCAGCTAATTTCAACCTTGTTTGGCGGCTTCAGTTATTCAAAATATTCAAAAAAAGCGTCAGACAAAAAAAGATTGAAACCGCGCCTAGCGGATCTTTAATGCCAAGGGTGCGTAGGACTCGGTGGTATAGATATTTTGCTCGCAAAATTAGCCGGTCGAACTCGCTCAAAAAGTTCGATCGCCCAAGACCACCCCAAGCGATTAAAATCACAGCACTTGCAGGTCGATAGGTTAATCTGGTAAAACTAACAAAGTTGAATGATTTCTGAGAAATAAGATAAATGGTTGCAACATCAGTTCAGATCAAACACGAAGTCAAAGACTTATCCCTAGCCCCCTTGGGAAGACAACGCATCGAGTGGGCCGGCCGGGAAATGCCGGTGTTGCGCCAAATTCAAGAACGCTTCGCTAAAGAAAAGCCCTTCGCCGGCATCCGCATTTCAGCTTGCTGCCACGTTACCACCGAAACAGCTCATTTGGCGATCGCCCTGAAAATGGGCGGCGCAGACGCTGTACTCATCGCCAGCAACCCCCTGAGCACCCAAGATGACGTAGCAGCTTGCCTAGTTGCAGACTACGGCATCTCTGTCTACGCCCTCAGAGGAGAAGACGCAGCTACCTACGAACGTCACGTTCACACAGCCCTCGACCACCGTCCCAACATTATCATCGACGACGGCAGCGACGTAGTAGCAGCGCTGATCCAACACCGCCCCAACCAAATTGCCGACTTGATCGGCACCACCGAAGAAACCACCACAGGCATCGTGCGCCTGCGCGCCATGTTGAAAGACGGCGTGCTGACTTTCCCGGCGATGAACGTTAACGACGCCGATACCAAGCACTTCTTCGACAACCGCTACGGCACCGGTCAATCCACCCTAGACGGAATTATCCGCGCTACCAACATCTTGTTAGCCGGTAAAAATATTGTAGTTGCAGGCTACGGCTGGTGCGGCAAAGGCACTGCACAGCGAGCTCGCGGCATGGGCGCTAACGTCATTGTCACCGAAATCGATCCGATTCGGGCGATCGAAGCAGTCATGGACGGCTTCCGCGTGATGCCGATGGACGAAGCAGCCACCGTCGGAGACATTTTCATCACCGTTACCGGCAACAAACACGTCATTCGTGCCGAACATTTCGACACCATGAAAGACGGCGCAATGGTTTGCAATTCCGGTCACTTCGACATTGAAATCGACCTCAAATCCCTCGGTGCAAAAAGCAGCGACGTGAAGACAGTCCGGTCTTTCACCCAAGAATACCGCCTGAATAATGGCAAGTCGATTATCGTCTTAGGCGAAGGCCGTTTGATCAACTTAGCAGCCGCCGAAGGACATCCCAGCGCCGTGATGGATATGAGCTTTGCCAACCAAGCTTTAGCCGCCGAATATCTTGTCACCAACAAAGGCAAACTAGAACCAGGCATTCACTCCATCCCCGTAGAAGCTGACAAAGAAATTGCCCGTCTCAAATTGGAAGCAATGGGTATTTTCATTGATACCTTGACTCCAGAGCAAATTGAGTACACCAACTCTTGGACTTCCGGCACTTAATCATAGTTTAGAGTTGTAGAAGCAATCTTATTGCTGACAACTTAAGGTTAAACCAACAGTCTTTCTGGTTTGTGTCGAAGTCTAGATCCCCCCTAACCCCCCTTAAT
>JAUBOG010000809.1:0-1720 GCA_036700105.1 Microcoleus occultus BM001215583 | reverse complement strand
AAAGACATAACCTGGCAGATGTTTGAAACCCTACTAACAGAATTGGAAGAAAGTCGCGCATCCCGACTTTCATACAGCAAAGGAATCTTAGAAATCATGGTGCCCCTACCCGAACACGAAGTTGGCAAAGTCCTGATTGGTAACTTAGTCGAAGCACTACTCGAAGAACTTGGTATTGAATTTTGGTCTCTGGGTTCCACGACATTCAAAAATGAAAACATGGCTCAAGCAGTAGAACCAGATACTTGTTTCTATATCCAAAACGAAGCCGCAGTCAGAGGCAAAAACCGCATCGACTTAGAAACTGACCTACCTCCCGATTTAGCCATAGAAATCGACCTCACCTCCCGCACTCAGCTCAACAACTACGAAGCGTTAGGAGTGCCCGAACTGTGGCGCTACAACGGCCGCAAACTGGAAATCAGCGTATTGCAAGATGGCAAATACGTCAAGGGCGATCGCAGTCTTCAGTTTCCCCATTTCCCGATCGCCAATCTCATCCCCCAGTATTTAGAACAAAGCAAGACAGCCGGCAGAAACGTCGCCATGAAAGCCTTTCGATCTTGGGTGCGATCGCAAATTTAGCGATCGGGTTCACGACTTTCTTTCATCCACACCGGGCGATCGAATCAATACCCACGATTTCTCCGATCGGGCGATCGGCAAATTTGTGCGATCGATACCCACAAATATACTGAATGTCGAAAGTGCGATCGATACCAAACAACCACCCAAAATATCCGTAAATACCGTCTACGCAAACACCAAATTCAGCAGTTAAGATAAACCCAATCGAAAACAGCTACAACAACTTTTTTTCAACCCAAACATTTAGGAGTGCATCCGAATGTCAATCAATAGATTTCCCAGAAGGCGATCGACTCGATCGGACGCCGGTTTTACGTTTCTTGAAATTTTAATACTCGTCACACTCATCGCCATATTCAGCGCCATCGCCGCCCCAAGCTGGCTGATGTTCATCAACAACCACCGTTTAAAGCAATCGCTCGATCGGGCATATTGGGCAATGGAACTGGCTCAAAGCAACGCCAAACGCGACAAAACCTCATGGCAAGCCAGCTTCAAACAAGTAGGAAACACTGTCCAAATAGCAATCCACAAATCCGACATTTCCCCAGCCCAAGTACCAGCAAACGAATGGAAAAGCTTAGAATCGCAAATTAAGATAAATGAAAATGACACAACATTACGCGAGGTAAATGAGGACACAAATCAAGTAACAAAAGATGGAACAGTCTGGCGAGCCATGTTCAATTACCGAGGTTGCCCAGTGTACAACCAAACCGACGAGTGCGGCCTCACAAGCATTCTAGCAAAAGGAAACCTCACACTATCTCATCCAAATCTTCCAAAAGGCGATCGATGCGTCATCATCTCCACACTTTTAGGTCATCAACGCACCTCCAAAAGACAAAGCAAACCCAATCCAGACAATAACAAAAATAGATTCTGTTACTGAATTTAGCATTACCAAAAATCAGGACACAGCCGGAATCAGCACACGGCAACAATCAGGAAACGGCAGTGCCGTTTCCCTACCATTAATCGGGTGATGGTGACGTCCCCGATCGGGTTGATTTTACCCGTTACCCAAAATTAGGAGACGGCAGGGCCCATTGGTGTCAACTTAAGCCTGAAAGCCTTGATAAATCTCGTTTTTATCTAAGTCTAGATCCCCCTAAATCCCCCTTAAGAAGGG
>JAUBOG010000090.1:0-17088 GCA_036700105.1 Microcoleus occultus BM001215583 | reverse complement strand
CAACGATGTTGTAGGTTTCTTCTTCTTGACCGAATTTGTAACCGTAGTTTTGCGATTCGATTTCACTTGTCTCGCGCACCAAGCTTGAGGTAACGAGAGAACCGTGCATGGCGCAGAACAGAGCACCGCCGAATACACCGGCAACTCCCAACATATGGAAGGGGTGCATCAAGATGTTGTGCTCGGCTTGGAACACGATCATGAAGTTGAATGTGCCGCTGATACCCAGGGGCATTCCGTCAGAAAAGCTGCCTTGCCCGATCGGGTAAATCAAGAATACGGCGGTAGCAGATGCCACAGGTGCAGAATAAGCTACGCAGATCCAAGGACGCATTCCCAAGCGGTAGCTCAGCTCCCACTGACGGCCCATGTAGCAAAAAATGCCGATCAAAAAGTGGAAAATTACGAGCTGGTAAGGGCCGCCGTTGTACAACCATTCGTCTAAGGAAGCAGCTTCCCAGATCGGGTAAAAGTGAAGCCCGATCGCATTAGAAGAAGGAACAACAGCACCTGTAATGATGTTGTTGCCGTACATCAAGGAACCTGCAACTGGTTCGCGGATGCCGTCGATGTCCACAGGGGGAGCAGCTACGAAGGCAATGATGTAGCAGATGGTAGCGCTGAGCAAAGTAGGAATCATCAGGGTTCCGAACCAACCCACATAAATGCGGTTGTCCGTGCTAGTTACCCACTCGCAGTAACGTTCCCAAAGGCTGCCGCTTTCGCGACGCTGTAAGGTTGTTGTCATTTGGTTTATGATGGCTTAATTGAATTTTCAAGGTTCATTTGGGGGATGCCCCACGCTTCTATTAGTAACACCATCCACTCACTTTTGCCAAGACCTTAGTGCTGACATTTCAAAATTTTTACAAACATTTACAAGCGGTAATTCTTCGTAAATATTTGCAGTGATTTATCAAGTAATTTTACGAGCAAACTGGGGTCTAATATAGCGAACACAAGAGCTGAATCTATTGTCTGTAGTTCTGTTCAGCAGTTAATTAAATTATTGTTGTTCGGGTCGATAACCTTTCCCTTTAAATATCTCTTAATTAGGTCTTGAAGAGATTATTTTTAATATTTATTTACATAGCGTCGGTGGATTTGGCAAAAATAATTTGTTATATAGAGAATAGTTGAGACCGGGTTTCTAGGGCGATCGGGCTGCATACTCAGCAAGAGCGATCGGCTGGGTGTGCGGGCAAAAAAGAAACCCGGTTTCTGAAGCGCTTGGCAATAGAAATAAACCGGGTTTCTGAGGATGAGTCCGTCAGTTCTGCGTAAAAATTAGTGGTAGGGTGCGTCGCAGGGCAATAATCGCCCGCAGCGTCCGTTACTTGTGGCGACGCACCCTACGTCTGAGATTAGTATTACGCGTAAAAATTCGCCTTTAGCCGGGGGGCCAGTTCATGTGGCGACCGCCGAGAAGGTGAAGGTGCAAGTGGTCTACAGTTTGGCCCCCGTCGCTGCCGCTATTAATGACCACGCGATAGCCGTTGCTGAGTCCGAGTTGTTCTGCTACCCGCTTGACAGTCAACAGCAGATGTCCCATGAGAGCATGGTCTCCCGACTCGGCATCGGCTAATTTGGGGATAGGCTGTTTGGGAATGACCAGGATGTGGACGGGCGCTTGCGGATGGATATCTCTGAACGCGAGGGCCAAGTCGTCTTCATAAACGATGTCTGCCGCAATCTCTTTGCGGATGATTTTGCTGAAAAGCGTTTCTTGAGTTGTCATGGGTGTTAATCAAGTTCGGCAACGAGCACTGTACGGGATGTAACGGATGTAACGGATGCAAAGGATAGAGGGAAGAGGGAAGAGGGAAGAGGGAAAACCCAGCAGGAGAGAAGGAGGAGGAGAAAAGGAAGAGGCAAGTAAAAGTTTTTCTTGCCTCTTCCGATATTCATTAGTCATTGTTAATCATAATAGATCGTGAATCAACCACAGGCAAATTAAGGATAAAAAATAATGCTTGCTAGGGTTTGGAGTGCATCGATTGTTGGAGTTGACGCGGTAAAGGTTGGTGTTGAGGCTGATGTGTCGGGGGGACTGCCGAAAATTGTGGTTGTGGGATTGCCCGATTCTGCGGTGCAAGAAGCTAAAGAAAGGGTTAGGGCGACGCTAAAAAATTCGGGATATGCTTTTCCGATGCGGAGTATTGTGATTAATTTGACTCCGGCGGATTTGCGGAAGGAAGGGCCGAGTTTCGATTTGCCGATCGCCATTGGCATTTTAGCAGCATCGGAACAAGTCAGCGCTGAACTTTTGAAAGATCATTTGTTTTTGGGGGAACTGTCTTTAGATGGGAGTTTGCGGGCTGTGGCTGGGGTTTTGCCGATCGCCGCTGCTGCTGCCAAAATGGGTATTTCAGGATTGATCGTACCCGCTGCTAATGCGGCAGAAGCGGCTTTGGTACAGGGCATATCTGTTTACGGTTTTGAGAATATTTTTGCAGTTACTGATTTTTTAAACAATCCTAAAGTTTATTCGCCCGTAGAAGTCAACGGTCGAGAAGAGTTAGCAAAAACGAGGTTTTCCGGTTTAGATTTAAAGGATGTCAAGGGGCAAATTCACGCGAGACGCGCTTTGGAAATAGCGGCGGCGGGGGGACACAATTTAATTTTTGTCGGGCCGCCAGGGAGCGGTAAGACGATGCTGGCGAGACGTTTGCCCGGTATTTTGCCGCCGCTGACTTTTGAGGAAGCTTTGGATGTGACTCAAATTCATTCGGTGGCTGGGTTGTTGAAGGATAAGGGAAGTTTGGTGGGCGATCGGCCTTTTCGCAGTCCCCACCATTCCGCATCCGGCCCTTCTTTGGTAGGCGGCGGCAGTTTTCCGCGTCCAGGTGAGATTTCTTTAGCACATCGCGGCATCCTTTTCCTGGATGAATTAACGGAGTTTAAAAGAGATGTTTTGGAGTTTTTGCGGCAACCGCTGGAAGATGGTTATGTGACGATTTCTCGAACTAGACAATCAGTGATGTTTCCGGCGCAATTTACATTAGTTGCAAGTACGAATCCTTGTGCTTGCGGTTATTACGGCGATTCAATCCAACAGTGTACTTGTTCGCCGCAAAAAAGGGAACAATATTGGGCAAAACTTTCCGGGCCTTTGATGGATCGGATCGATTTGCAAGTGGCGGTGAATCGTTTGAAACCGGAGGAAATTACGCGACAGCCGACGGGGGAGGAGTCGGAACCGGTGCGGGTGAGGGTTCAGCGCGCAAGGGCGATCGCAACTGACCGTTTTAAGTCGGAAACTAGCTTGCGCTGTAACGCGGAGATGCAAAGCAGTCACATAAATCAATGGTGTCAGTTGGATGATGCTTCTCGGAATTTATTGGAGATGGCGATTCGGAAGTTGGGGCTGTCGGCTAGGGCTAGCGATCGAATTTTGAAGGTTGCTAGAACTATTGCTGATTTGTCGGGGGATGAAAGCTTGAAAACGAATCATGTGGGGGAGGCGGTGCAGTATCGGACGATCGATCGGATGCAGTAAGGGGGATTTGTGCGATCGTTCATGCAGATATGTAGGGGCGGTGCCCCCGTGCCCGCCCTCCGATCGATCTGGCAACCACGGGGGGTTTGCCCCTACAAGAATTACTCACTATATTGCAGGTCGATATTTTGGTTCGGGAATGGGTTTTCCCGCAGCTTTTGCAGCTTCCAGCCATGCTGTTTTAGCAATCTGTACTTCCTGCAAAGCTGATTCTGGGGTTTCGCCAAAAGCGGAACAGTATTTTAGATCGGGAATATCGGCAATATAGCCTTCATCTTCGTTGCTGTAAAAAATATTGATGTGATAGTCTTTCATGGTTCATCATCGATGACATTGTGCGACCGATCTAGTCATAAACGATTCTTTATCCTCCATTGCGAGAGGGTAATTCATAAAAGCGCACCCTGCTAGCAAATTCTTGTACCCGATTATTTGTTTCTAAATTATCAAGAAGTTCGGCAACAGTAATAGGCGGTTTTTTTAGATCCTCAGCTTGCTGCCGAATTACCTCAACCATTGATTCTGGATCATTATCAAAAAGCTGAGTCAGAAATACATCTGGGTTCTGCACTTCGATGCCGTAGGGTTCTAAAGCCTCTTGTGGAAAGTGTTTGAGATTATCAGTGACAATGATTTTAGCCTTTGCTATTATAGCAGCAGCTAAAACATGGCGATCGCCCGGATGGTTCGTCATCAATTCTACCAATTCTGGAGGCACTTCGACCATTGCATCAGGAAAGGTGTTTTTGATAGCTGTCTGAAAACGTGCAGCTTTGGCATCTGTCATTTTTCCGTTTTTTACCAGATTGCGGGTAGCACCATCTAAAATTTCTTGTGACAAGCGAAGGTCGTACAACTCAGCCTCAGCGACGCGCAGCAGCGTATCGCATAGAGGCATGGGGAAAATAACACAGGAGTCTAGAATAACTAATAATTCTTCCATCTTAATCTTGAGTTATATCTTGTATTCCTGCTTCGTAAAACCCTTCCTCTTGAAGAAATTGAGTTAATTCCTTCAGTCCTTGGCGGCGCTTCACTTTCCGCTGTTCTTTATAAATGATTAAATCCTTCAATTGAATCCGCCGATGCGAACCTACTTTGATACAAGGAATTGCTCCTTCATCTAGCAACTTGACAAGAAATGGTCGCGATACATTCAGGATATTAGCAGCTTGCTGCGTCGTCAGTTCGCGATTGTGACGGACGATCGAAACAGCTTGCTCTGATGCCATTGCTTGTACAGCTTGACGCAGGATATTGCAGACTGATTCTGGCAGGATAATTTCTTCTCCGTTACTTGTGACTAATTTTGGTTGTGCGGATTCTCGGCTGAGTATCTGTGCTAATTGTGCTATGGATTCTTGTTCTTTTTCTTGCAAAAGAACTGACTCTGGCGATGCTTTTTGCTTCAACATAGCAAGATGTATTTTTTGGTTGTTGTCTTGACGATAACACTTTTCGCGCATAAACGCAATATCCGAAACAAGCGAAATATTCAAAATACTAAGCTGTACTGCATTGAGGTTGTACCTTTGGGGCGGCGTCGGAGCAACGACCCACAAGAGTTTCAATAAAAATAAGTGTACAAATTAGATGCGCGCCAGTTTAGTCCCGGACGCACGGGTGGTCAGGGTTTCGACTTCGCTCAACCACCGGGGTTTTTTCACAAAAATACTCGGTTAAAACCCTCAGTCTCGGTTAAAAAACCCGGTTTCTTGGTTCGTAGTGCGTCAAAGCATCGATCGCCCTCTGACCATTGGCTAACAATTGTATATTTCATGGTTCTGTCTTCTCGATCGAGTTCAATCAATCTTTCTAACAATTCTTGTCTGTGTTTGGCGGTTTTCTCGTAAGTGTGTCCGTGAGTGCAAGGCTGCATAATATCAGTAAAATTACGCAATATGACAGCAAAAACTCGCTCTTCTTTTGACCGCTAAACGATCGGACTCTAATCGCTATTCATGGGTTATAATACTTGAAATTACCAAGCGCAGTTAAATTATATGAAATATAAAAATGGATTATTTAAAATGGAATAATTCAATCGCAGCTCATTTTTTCAAAAATGAAATGGCCGGGCGCAGCGTTCACCTGTATGTCACAGAGGAACTGATAACAGATATTGGTCAAGAAAGCGGTGCCGATTTTTCAGATTTTATTGAAGCTATCAAAACCGGACTTCCTGGTGCAAAAAGGAAGGGTTTGTGCGTAAAAGCTTGGGAAACTCAGGAAAATTGGCGGCGAGAGTTAGATTATCCGCCATACATTGGTTATTTAGCGCTATTTGTCTTAGCAGCCGGTATTGAAGGAGATTTTGCCACCCATTCTTACTATCCGCGCTTGCGAACATTACTTGGTGAAGAACCTACCACAGGCCAGTATCCTTCATTTGACAGGATGTCGAAACTCTGGGAAGATTTAGAAAAGTGGTCTCATGAAGACAAATCTGGCGAATTGGGTATCTTCAACAGCAACAGCGTTGGGAAGAGAAATCACATTGGATTGCCGATCGCCCAAACCCTCTTGACTGAAAAAGAGCGTCGCGCACTCCCTGCTATTTTTGCCGCTGCTGACTTAGATCCTATTTCATATCCCGCTGAGGGGGCGATCGCACGTTTGTTAGTCAAGCACGGGCGCAAACAACTGCACAAACGGACTTTAAGCTTATTAGAAGAAACCAGAGACAGCGAAGAACTTCGCCAAGCATTGCTCGAATGGATTATTGATGAATTGCGCGATTGGGATGGAACTGCTGAAGATTCAGGTAAAACGCAGATTTACGGACTCTTGAGATTGTGCTGCAAACTCGATTCAATTGCCAAACGCGCTACCCTAAGCTTGCGTTGCAGTACCAAACACGAATTTCCTGAAGAGGATTTGCTGTTATTTTTAGAAGACAATTCTCAATCCTTTTCCTGTTCCGAATATAGTGGGGGTTTGTCTTCACCTCTAATATGTGAGTCAGACGGAAAACCGCTGGTTGGTTGTGAGTTTGATTGGTTGAAAGGTTTGCAAGTGCGATCGGCTGACTCTAAATGGAGTTTTAAGCTGCCAGCATCGCCCATTCGAGTATTCGTTAATGGAGACACTCAGGGATTGCCTGGTATTGTGGAAGTGCGACAGTTGCCCACTCAACAGCCATTTTATTTAGCTGCACGCGAACAGTGTTTAGAATTGCTGACAATATGGGGAGAATTGAGCTGTCAAGGCTTTGAAGAGTTGCAAATAAGAGATGGTTTGCCCAGTGGGTGGCACTTGTTCAAAGCGGAGGCTGCTTGCAGTGACGAGCTTGTTAAACAAGAATACCCAATCTTAGCTTTACCGACTAATGTACGGCTAGAGTTAGCTGGGGGAATCCGCCTGGAAAGAGGCAATAAATTCTTTAAGTTTGCTCCACCGAAATTAATTTTACAAGGTGGCAGCGAATCAATAAAAGTATATTGCAATAATCAGCTATTAGATAGCAGAAACTCAGCAGGTATTTATGAACTGCCAGCCGATATCCCAGGGGAAACAAAGTTGCTGATTGAAGCACGCAGTGGAGAGGATATTATCAAGCGCTGTTCTCTGTTATTGGTAGAAAACTATTCTTTGCCATCCCAAAGCAACGCGCAACAGTTCGATCGCTTCGGGAATCTCCAGACTGGGGATAATGAGAGCGCGAGCGTTGCTGGTGCATTGGTGCGGGGCGTTGATTTCCCCGACTTTAACTTCAACACTTTTTTACCAATACAAGGAAAGCAGCGGATTTTCTATGTAGGTAAAGAACCAGGGCAAATAGCAATCTGCCCTGCGGAATCACTACCTACAGATTGGGAGCCTGTTTGGGCTATTTCCAAAGGTCGCCATCGCGGTCAAGCAATGTTTTGCGGCACCAATTTGGCAGAGTCACAACCGTCGCTGTCAAAGTGCAAAGACCGAAAGAAAATGCGGGCCTGGAAAGAAATATTGTGGCACGATCGCAAGATAATTTCTCCGCCCGATCGCTCTAACTTGAAAGCATTGTGGAAACAATTTCAAAAGGAGGCAGAACGTGTCTGAAACTAGCGAAAAACTGCTCTACGTTATTTCTGCTAAAAAGGAACTTGCTTGGCTATCCTTTAAGGAAACCTTTGATTATTTATATAATCTTGAGACTGGTGTGAGGGAAGAAAGTACAGAGAAAGACGGAATTAAGAATCAAAGATTGCAAGCAATTCGCTCCCTCGATTCTTTGGGTCACTGTGACTTTAATTTTAGCGACGATCGCAGCAAGAATAAGGTTTATGCAGCTCCTCCTGTATTGGTACGATTGCCTTGTGCCGGCTTTCCTCAAGCCATTTTAGCAGGAGCGCGATCGCCCAATACTATCCAACAATTATCAGATGCTTGTCAGTCTGCGGGCGATCGCATCAACCTTGAAATCAAAGAACAAGCCAGTGAATCGGTGCTGATACCGAAGCGAGTGGCCGTACAAGCAGAGGATGTGAGGGAGTTAGGGGCGATCGCATCTGCTCTCACCATACCTTTTATCGAAACGCCCTCAGCCTGGTCTTTGCTGCACTTTGCCGCCTGTATTGACGACTACTTAGCTACTCTCAAATTGTCTAACGATCGAGAATTGAACTGGAAACACCAAACCTTTGAACCTAGTTCATTACAATTTAAAACCCTCGAAAAAACCGATACTAATATCCGTCTCAGCCGATACAGTCATCCATCGCGAAACACCCAATCGTACTATCTTTGGCGAGATGGAATGTGTACAGAAACAGACCTTGATTGGGGAAGGTATACTGTTCTCAAAGCACTGCGGCGGAATGTCCTGAGCTATGACAAACGCAGATTCACTATGGCAGTACCAGCCAGCGCGAATCTGCCGCGACTCCTAGAAAGATCCTTAACTCTTTGTTCCGGTTATACAGCAAAATATGTAAAAAAATTGCCGCACGATCCGCAAATTCAGGGATTCAAGTTATTCTCCGCAATTCCCCCTCAAATAGCAGAAAAGACCGCATATAAATTAGGGCAAACACTCTTGCAGCAATCTTTAAATATAACATAGTGAGGTAATTTATGCACGATCCAATTAATGCCTTTAATACAATTCGCGACAACTTTCTACTGTACATAAAAACCGCTTTCGGAACTCAATTCCCCGAAATAGAACAAGAACGCGAAAGACTGCTGCGCCAACCCGGTGCATTCCATCAAGAACCCTGGATTGAACCGATGCCCCGCTATCAAAGATCGGGTAAAACTATCCATAATTTAGATATTTCAAACGTACCGGGATTAGATGAATCCGCTCTTCAAGATTTTAAACAGCTTGCCTCCTGCGGACTTGTAGGTAATTACGAACTGTACAGCCACCAAATCCAAATGCTGCGGCAGGCATTAGCGGGTCAAAATGCTGTAGTAACGGCGGGTACTGGTTCAGGGAAAACTGAATCTTTTATGTTACCGCTATTTGCTTATCTTGCCAAAGAATCGAGGAATTGGGATAAGCCTAAGCCAGAGAAACCTCATCTCAACGACTGGTGGAAAAATGAGGACTGGCAGAATGAATGTAACCCTGTAGGGAAGAAAAACCGCAGTTTTAAGCGTTCTTATCGCGTTTCTCAGAGAAGTCACGAAAACCGGGATGCTGCCGTTCGCGCCCTGATTTTATATCCCATGAATGCCTTAGTTGAAGACCAACTTACCAGGCTGCGCCGCGCTTTAGATTCTGAAGCAGCGCGAGATTGGTTTAAAGATAATAGAAAAGGCAACCGAGTCTATTTTGGCAGATACAATGGCGTTACACCCGTACCGGGGCATGAATACAAAGAAAATGGTAAACCTAATGGCAAAAAAATAGAAGAACTGCTCGAAGCAATACAGAAAATCGAGGAATCATCCGAGCGAGCTAGCGAACACGTAAATCAAACTGGCGATGATGATGTGAGGTTCTTTTTCCCGTGTTTAGATGGGTCAGAAATGCGCTGTCGCTGGGATATGAAAGATGCGCCGCCAGATATTTTAATCACCAACTATTCTATGCTCAGTATCATGCTGATGCGGAATATCGATCGAGATATCTTTGAAAAAACAAAGGCATGGTTAAATAAAGATGGCAGCGTCTTTCATTTAATTGTGGACGAATTGCACTTATATCGCGGCACTTCTGGGACAGAAGTCGCTTATTTGCTGCGACTGTTGCTGCAACGCTTGGGGCTGCATCCAGGTCATCCAAAATTGCGGATTCTTGCCTCTAGTGCATCTCTGGAACCAGACGATCCAAAAAGCTTAGAATTTCTGAATCAATTCTTCGGTGTTGAATGGCATTCCGAACAGATTATCCCCGGTCATTTAGAGCCAATTCCACCAATTGAATGTCAAGAATTTCTTGATGTCGAACCGTTCATTACGTTGGCAACATCACCGGAAATTAATAATATAGAAAAGTTGCAGGAAAGTGCTGCATACAATGCTTGCCGCGAAATAGTGGAATCTGAGTGTGCGGCTGTTGGCGCTAGAATGGTCGATGCTTGTAACGTTGATGACAAAATTCGTGCCGTATCGATCGCTGATTTTGGTCAAAAAATGTTTGGCAATGACTTAACAAATGAAAACCTCAAGCTGGCAGTAAGAGGACTGCTTGTTGCTCGCGGTTTGTCCGACCAAACATCCTTGCCATCTTTCAGGCTGCACTGGTTTTTCAGGAATATCGAAGGGCTTTGGGCTTGCACTAAACCGAATCATGGGTGCGAGGAAAAGGAAATTAGCAAAAATCGACCTGTTGGTAAATTATTTGTAGAAAATCCTCCCATACTTTGCGATAATTACCGAGTTTTAGAAATTCTTTATTGCGAACAGTGCAGAACTGTATTTTTTGGGGGAAACAGGCTGACCAGACAGAATAATGACGGATGGGAACTTTTGCCTACCGAACCGGATATTGAGGGAATTCCCGATCGCAAAACAGCCATAGCTTTAGATCGCCGCAAGTATCAAGAGTTTGCCGTATTTTGGCCTTTTAGAAATATTGATGAAGATGTTTGCAAAGGTTGGAAACAGCCATCGAGACAAGGTGAAGGTAGCGAGAAGGCTTGGTGGGATAAAGCATCGCTAGATACCCGCAGTGGTCGCGTTATTCTAGGAGATCCAGATTCCCCGGAGGAACAGTGGGTGAAAGGCTATCTGTTTCACTTGCGATCGCTCTCAGCAGAGAAGCAAGAATTTATTGGCTCGTTACCCTCAATTTGTCCATGCTGCGGTGCAGACTATAGCAAACGTAAGTTTCGCAAATCTTCAATTCGTTGGTTCCGCACTGGTTTTTCTAAAGTTAGCCAATTACTTTCCAAAGAACTGTTTTATCAGCTACCTGAAGATGCAGAATCCCGCAAATTAGTTGTGTTTTCTGACAGCCGCGAAGATGCCGCTTCTATATCGAATGGAATTGAGCGAGCTCACTATGACGACCTGGTACGAGAAGCACTTTTTGATGAACTTGGACAACTTGCTATAGGAAAATCGCACCTGTTAGAAGATATTCAACAATACGGTCAGCCTACTCGTTCTGAAGCCCAGTTATTTGCTCAACGTAACCCAAAAGTTTTTGAAGAGTTACAAAAAGCTATTAAAAATGTTAACAAACCATTGCCAGAAGGTCTTGATTCAGAAGATAGGGAAATGTATCAAAATCGGCGAGATCAGGCTCAGAAGGTACTCAACGAAATTCAACAAATAGTTAATACCCGCACAGTTCCTCTCTGCATAATGTTTGAACCAGACAGTGAAGATCCTGACAATGAAGATCCTAACAATAAAGATCCTGGTTTGCTCATACAGCGATTGAAAGTGTTGGGAGTCAATCCTGCTGGTAATGATGTCGATTACCAGGAATTTAATTATGATAGTGACTGGCATCATTGGACAAAATTGTTTGATTTTTCCTCTCATACCGCAGGATGGAAATCTAAATTGTCTCCTGGCGCAGAGGAAAGGCGAGAAAACAAACTTCGCTCTAAAGTTAAATCTGAGGTCTGCGACACACTTTTTAGTCGCCTGTACTTTGGGATTGAAGCATCGGGTCTGGGTTATGTTCGCCTGAATTTACCGCCAAATCAATTAGAACAGTTAGCAATCCAATGCGGACTTTCACCTTCAGTATTTGAGAATATTTGTGATGGCAGCTTGCGAATTTTAGGTGAATTGTACAGGTATCCGCAAGAACCTAAAAAAGATTATCCGCTGGATGACTGGAAAGACTGGGGTGATGCGCGAGCAAAATTTCGTAAATATATTAAAGAGTGTGCAAAAGCTTGCGGAATTTCAGAACAGGAATTGCAGCAGGCATTAAAATCTACCATTTGCGAATACGGTCAGCACCACCACTTTAAACTTAATCCCCGGCATTTATCTGTACGAGTTGCTGTGCCGAACGACCCGGTGTGGCAGTGCGATTCTTGCCAGCGCCCTCACCTGCACCGTGCAGGAGGTATTTGTACTAATACTAATTGTTTGGCAAATTTATCGGTGCAACCTAATAAAATATGTGCAGATTTATACGATCGCAATTATTTCGCCACCCAAGCTGTAAATAAGCGTCAACCGTTGCGGTTGCACTGCGAAGAGTTGACTGGACAAACCGACGATCAAGCTGAGAGACAGCGACATTTCCGCAACATCATCGTGAATTTTGGCGAACGAAAAAGAGATTTTATCCCAGAGGTAGATATCATCGATATTTTGAACGTCACTACCACAATGGAGGTGGGAATTGATATTGGCAGTTTAATGGCTGTTGTGATGGCAAATATGCCGCCTATGCGGTTTAATTACCAGCAGCGTGCGGGTCGTGGGGGTCGCCGGGGCCAGGCTTTCGCGATCGTACTTACTCTCTGTCGGGGTCGATCGCACGATGAGTTTTATTACCGCCATCCTGAAAAAATTACGGGCGATCCGCCGCCAGTTCCTTTTCTTTCTATGCTACAGGTTGAGATCGTGCAGCGCCTCCTAGCCAAAGAATGTTTGAGACGTGCATTTAAGGATGCTAGTGTCACCTGCTGGGAAGTAGAAAAAAAACCGGACAGTCATGGTGAATTTGGGACACTTAAAAAGTGGAAGGAAACGGAAGAACGCCGCGAACAAGTTCGTAATTGGTTAGAGAAATCCAATCAAGTAATCGAGGTCATAAATTCTCTGCTAGTCGGTGTTGAAAGTATCGATCGCAACAAACTTGAAGAGTATGTACGTCAGGATTTGTTTAATAAAATTGACGAGTGTGCCAATAACTTAGAATTGACTGGAGATGGATTAGCCGAACGTCTTGCTGAGGGCGGGGTTTTGCCGATGTACGGGATGCCCTCAAGAATGCGCGATTTGTATCATCACGATCCTTCCCGAAAACAAAGAGTTCTTCCTACTATCGATCGAGATTTAGATTTAGCTGTCTCTGAATTTGCCCCTGGTTCAGAAAAAACTAAAGACAAGCGGATTTATACTGCGATCGGGTTTACAGCATCGTTAATTCCCGACACTAAAAATGGGTTGGTTCCTGCTGGCGCACCTCTGAGCGATCGCCAATGGATGTTAAGGTGTCAGCGGTGCCAACATACGAACACTTCTAATACAATCTTTGAAGATACAGTCTGTCCGAAATGCGGGGCAACTGACGAACAGGGATTTCGAGTTTTTCAGTGGGCTGTCCCTTTAGCTTTCCGTACCAGCCTCAATCCTGGGGCGGATGCTAAAGATGAATACGATGCGTTAATTACAGGTGCTGGCAGCGTAGCGGAATCACAACCTCAAAAGTTTGAGTTAGTAAATAATACAAATACTCAGACAGCTTTTTCTGAATCCGGTCGCGTTTTTCGGGTGAATGACAATCGAGGACAGCTATTTCTAGGAGCAACAGGGAATGCAACATTTGGGCGCGGTGATAAAGTATTAACAAATCAGTGGATTGATGAGCGATTTCAGGGTAAAAATAATGGGGTGAAGTTTAAGCAGTCGGGCGATTCAGACACATCAGAGGCGATCGCGATCGTTGCCCCAAAAACCACTGGTGTACTGCGAATTAAACCCGCTGCTGTACCGGATGGATTGTGTCTCGATCCTGTTGCGTATGGTTCCGCCGTCAAAGCTGCTTTCTACTCCGCCGCTTTCATGGTTCGTGCTGTAGCAGCACAGGAGTTAGACATCGATCCTGAAGAATTAGACGTGAGCGGTTTGCGACAGGCTGAATTAGAGGATACTGGGGAAAAAGTAGGAGAAATTGTAATTAGCGATCGGCTTGCAAACGGATCTGGCTTTACCTACTGGCTAGCTAATCACTGGGAAGACATCCTTTTAGACAAAATTCTGAATTCTCACAATAGCTTTGCTGAGGCGATAATGTCACCAGAACACCGCCAAAAATGCGACTCTTCCTGTTACGATTGCTTGCAGCAGTACCGCAATATGAACTATCACGGTTTGCTGGATTGGCGTTTGGGGCTTTCCTTGCTGAGGGGATTGGCCAGCAGCAATTTTCAATGCGGGCTGGATGGAGATTTTTCTACTCCCGACTTAGAAAATTGGGTGTTGAAATCAACTGCTTTGCGCGATACATTTTGTGCATCGTTTAGTTGTTCCAGGCAACAGTTCGGCCCTCTACCGGGTTTGACAGTGGGCGATATAAGCGTTATTATTGTTCATCCTTTGTGGAACATAGATTGCCGTCAAGGCTTATTGAATGAAGCGCATGAAGCCGCTGCTACAGTCGCAAAAGCCGATCGCATTCGACACCTAGATACCTTCAATCTCCTGCGGCGTCCAAGTTGGTGCTATCAGTTACTGGGTGATTAAAGCGAAACTTCAAACATTACCAGACTTGATAGTGGGTGGGGGCGGGTTTATTTAACCTGTCTGCAACATTTAAAGCTCAACAGTGAACCCGCCCTACTTCCCTCGAATGGTGCAATATCTCAGTTTTAACCAATTTATGCAGCCTGAAATAATCGTTCTAGCTCCTTAATTGCTGGCAATGGTTTACCTTCCGCTTGGCAACTCTCGATTAGTAACTCCAGTACCTCTCGCGCATTATAGATAGCTTCTTCATAAGAATCTCCGTGAGTTACCGGCTGCATTACATCCTCAAATTCAGGCAAAAACACGACAAAGCACCGATCGCCTTCTGACCATTGAATAACAACTGTATATTTCATAGTTCTGTCTCCTCTGCATCGATTTGCCCGAACGCTCAATTGTTTCGTTTTACGCTATCTGTAATCGTTGACCAAGCGTCTGAGGTTCTGGTAGAGGTTTGCCATCTTCTTGATAAATTTCAATCAATGTTTCTAACAATTCTTGTCCGTGTTTGGCAGCTTCCTCGTAAGTGTGTCCGTGAGTGCAAGGCTGCATAACATCAGTAAATTCAGGCAAGCTGACAACAAAAAGTCGATCTTCTTCTGACCACTGGATTATCAGACTGTAATGGCTATTCATTCTTCTATCTCCTTCAGCTTCTGCAAATCAGAAATTACTTTTTTTTCGTGATAATTAGGTGCATCATCCCCATCATTACCTGACAGTGTAATTTTTTCAGGTAATAAAGGGTGTTCCCATACAGTGTGACTGCCTTTTCCCTGTCTGTAAGTAAAGCCTGCTTTTAGCAATAGGCTTTTCAATTCTCGAATCTTTTTAGGCATGAGTGATCCCAGCTAACGGGATTTAGGATATTGTAGCCGATCGCCCAAACTACAAAAATACAAAAACCTAGTTTCTGCACTCCAATCAAAGAAACCGGGTTTTTACCGAGTGTGCGGGCTACAACAAAGTATTATCGTAAAAAACCCGGTTTCTGGGCCCATGTGTAAGTCCTATGACTCTTGTATCCCCACACAGATGTACAATAGGACGATCGCATTCCCCAACTCCCACCGTGATAGAGCGCTACACTTTGCCCGAAATGGGCAACATCTGGACTGAAACCGCCAAACTCAAAAGCTGGCTGCAAGTAGAAATCGCTGTCTGCGAAGCTCAAGCCGAACTCGGCTACATCCCCGCCGCCGCAGTCGAAGAAATCAAAGCTAAGGCTAATTTTGACCCGAAACGAGTCCTCGAAATTGAGGCGGAAGTCCGCCACGACATGATCGCCTTCTTGACAAATGTCAACGAATATGTAGGCGATGCCGGCCGCTACATTCACCTCGGCTTAACCAGTTCCGATGTGCTCGATACCGCTTTGGCGCTGCAATTAGTCGCCAGCGTCAATATCTTGTTAGAACGTGTCGAAGAATTGAGTCAAGCTATTCGCTATCAGGCGCAACAGCACCGCAATACCGTGATGGTCGGCCGATCGCACGGAATACACGCCGAACCCATCACCTTTGGCTTTAAACTAGCAGGATGGCTGGCAGAAGTCTTTCGCAGCCGAGAAAGATTGGTGAATTTGCGATCGTCCATTGCAGTCGGCAAAATCTCCGGCGCAGTCGGAACCTATGCTAATATCGATCCGCGAATAGAAGCGATCGCCTGTCAGAACCTGGGACTCGAACCCGATTGTGCATCCACTCAAGTCATTTCGCGCGATCGACACGCCGAATACGTCCAAACCTTAGCACTTTTAGCAGCATCGATCGAACGTTTTGCAGTCGAAATTCGTAACCTGCAACGCACCGATGTTCTCGAAGTCGAAGAGTTCTTTTCCAAAGGGCAAAAAGGCTCATCAGCCATGCCGCACAAACGCAACCCGATTCGATCGGAAAGACTCACAGGAATGGCGAGAATTGTCCGCGCCAACGCCGTCGCAGCCTTAGAAAATGTAGCGCTTTGGCACGAAAGAGACATTTCTCACAGTTCCGTAGAACGGATGATTTTGCCCGACAGTTCTACTGTCACCCACTTCATGTTAGTCGAAACCACAGACTTAGTAAAAAACCTGCTAGTCTATCCCGAAAACATGAAGCGAAACATGAATCTTTACGGCGGAGTTATCTTCAGCCAGCGGGTGATGTTAGCCTTAGTAGAAAAAGGCACGAGTCGCGAAGACGCATACAAAATTGTGCAATCTTGCGCTCACGAAGCTTGGAACAAAGCGGAAGGCAATTTCTACAATTTGATTGCTAAGGACGATCGGGTAACAGCTAAGATGACGACCAAAGAAATTGATGATTGTTTCGATCCGCAGTATCAATTGAGGCACTTAGATTTAGTGTATCAGCGGTTGGGAATTTAAAAACTGGACGCTTGGCAAACCTGTCACGCGACCATCGATTTGTAGGGTGCGTCAGACGAAGTTCTAGAGCAATTATCGAGGTTTTAGTATTCTGACGCACCTTACTAAGAGTGTGAGTTGCGTAAAATTGTTTACAGTTGTTTCTGAATAATTAAACCGCAGAGGGCGCAGAGGGCGCAGAGTCAGAGAATAGAGAGATGAATAATTCCGATACCAACGGATTTGATATGACTTCTTCCTTCGTGTCCTTCGCGTCTTCGCGGTTCCATAATACTAACTATTCGCGCCAGAAATGAGTAAGACGGGAACAACTGGATCGGGCAAGTTGGCCCACCAAAATTCTCCGCGATACATTAGACCTCTTGCAAAAGTCAAATTCACCCCCCTTAGTCCCCCCTTATTAAGG
>JAUBOG010000808.1:0-1723 GCA_036700105.1 Microcoleus occultus BM001215583 | reverse complement strand
CCCCTTCTTAAGGGGGGCTAGGGGGGATCTGGTCTCAATCGTCAAACAGCAATCTGTGACTGGGTTTGACGTGTTTGTTGACACGAAGAAGGGCACGGTGGAGTGTCCGTACAAACCGATCGTATTTTTAATTTTCTAGGGCAGCCAGCGGGGGCGAAATCCTTTTAAAGGCAATTCTTCCGGTAATAGAGGATTCTGAGATGCCGGTGCGTTTTTTAAGTTTAAAAGTATGAGAGTTGAAGAGGCGATCGCACTTCCGCCCTCTGTCCTCAAATCTCCTGTTACCGGTGCCGATTTCTTGGCAACAACCCGGTCTAACAGCAATTCTAACCCGTCGGGCGACAAACTCATTTTTGTCTCCACTTGGTCGGGCAAAACTAACAGCGGTTTTACAGCCAATGTCTGCAAATCAATTGCTTCGAGGGTGAGTTTCTCAGAAAAATCTTGCCCCGGGTTTCGCCTGGTTAACAAGCAGTAAAGCTGAGGATTTCTGGGGTCAAACTGACAAGTGATAAATTCGCCCGCTGTGCGGCTTAATTCTGTTTGCAATCCCTGATTTGTAACTAAAAAGATTGATTGGCTAAAATCGCTGTTGTACTTCAGCATTGCCGATTTTCGGCCGTCGGGAGTGAAGCTGAAAACTCTCCGAAAAGATGGTATGAATTCTAAAGGTTTGACGTTTGGTGTCAGGGATAAAATAGCGATGCCGTCTGCTTGGGGATTGGCTAAAGTTGCGCTGTCTGGGGCGATCGCAAATTCGCCGGCCGGGCGACTCAACAGGCGCTGCGGAATCGGGGAAGTTTCCGGCCGCAGTACCCACAAACCGATGTCTTCTGCATTGCCTCTCTTGGCGCGCTGAACTGCGATCGCCTTGCCGTCACCAGACAAATCGAATTTGAGATTTTCGTAGTCTTGATTGCCTAAAATTTGCTGGATATTGCCCGGTTTTTGAGCTGGATTGGAACTTCTGCCGGTGGTTGCGGCATACAAAGATTGTTCGTACAAACCCGGCTGGTATTTCGACCATTCGCTAGCAGAAAATAAGATGCGATCGCCCGCCGGGTAAATTCTAAAATCTTTAACGGCTAAGTTCTCGGGAGTGAGGATGATTTTTTGTTTGCGGGTGAGGTTGTAAAGAATTAACCGCCCTTTTTCTGCGGCTTCTGTCCCTTTGTAAACAAAAGCTCGATCGGGCGTGCTAAATTGACTGACAAACGGTGCGATCGCCTTTCCTTGTTTATCAAAACCTAGTTTCTCCCGCGCTTTTTGCAATTCAATTTTATAAGTGCGATCGTACTGGGGAGGCGCTGTCAGAGTATATACCAGCCGCCGCCCCGACCAACTAATTTTTCCAGGTATTGGCGGGTCAATGTGGAGGTTTGCTTTTACGCTTTCCCGATCCATCGGACGGCTGAAAGTTAGAATAAAAGCGGTGTCTCTCGCCCCTACCTGTTTGTTTTGCCAGCTAAAATCGCGCACTTTCGGTAAAGATCGATCGCCCCCCAGCAGCAAAAACCCGATCGCCAAACTCAGCAACAGGATCAACGATACAGCCGCGCGGTCGATCGGCTCCAATCTTTTTAATATTGCCAGAAACATAGAACCGCCTGAATTTAGACTAAACTTTTTCCTAAACTTGCTTCAATACCAACAAGCAATCTCGAATAATATCAATTTTAAACGAAATAACAGTATTCTTATTCCCCCCCTTAGCAAGGGGGGG
>JAUBOG010000807.1:0-1724 GCA_036700105.1 Microcoleus occultus BM001215583 | reverse complement strand
TCCCCCCCTTCTTAAGGGGGGCTAGGGGGGATCTAAGTTTTATAGTCAAACAACAATCTCTGACTACGTTTGAGATTAAGTTAACACCAATGGGACTGAAGTCCTTACTACAAACTATTTTGTCGATCGACCTCAATTAGTTAGTTGGTTCCAGCCGAATCAACTTACCGTCCGACTCATCTGTAAGCACGTACAACAACCCATCCGGCCCCTGCCGCACGTCCCGCACCCGCTGCCCGATGCGAATTTGTTCCTGACTGCGGACATTTCCTGCTGCATCGAGTTCGATCCGCCGCACGTCTTGAGAAACTAAGCCCCCGGCAAACAAATTGCCCCTCCAAGCAGGAAAACGATCGCCAGTATAAACCGCCAATCCAGAAGGAGCAGTTGCTGGAGTCCAAACGACTTTGGGATCTACCATACCGGGGCGCGATCGCTCCTGTGAAATCTCGCCGCCTGCATACTCCTGACTGTGGGTGACGAGGGGCCAACCAAAGTTTTTGCCCGCTTCAGCTAGATTCAATTCATCGCCCCCGCGGGCCCCGTGTTCCGTTACCCAAACTCGTTTCGTTCCCGGATCGAAGGCTATCCCTTGAATATTGCGGTGTCCGTAACTCCAAACAGCCGGATCGGCGTTGGCAGTTGTGGCGAAGGGATTATCACGGGGAATTGAACCATCATCGTTTAACCGCACGATTTTGCCCAGACGGCTGCGTAAATTCTGTGCTTGCTTCCGAATCAAATCGCCTTCTAGCTGTACCGGTGGATTTCCGCCATCTCCGATCGCAACTAACATGGTGCCATCCGGCAGCCACTGGATGCGCGATCCAAAATGTTGCGTGCCCGACTTAATTTGAGACACCTCGAAGATGACGCGCAAATCCTGCAAAGCTTTGCCGTCAAATCTCGCTCTCGCAATGCGAGTCCGATTTGCGTCGGCGGTGCCGGCAGAGTAAGTCAGATACACAAATCGATTTTCGGCAAATTTAGGATGAATCGAAACATCCATCAATCCACCTTGACCTGATGACATCACGGACGGCACGCCCGCGATCGGAGTTGGTTCCAACACCCCATTTTTCAGCAACCGCAGTCGCCCTGGTTTTTCCGAGATCAACATACTGCCATCCGGCAGCCATGCCATGCCCCAGGGGCGTTCTAACCCTTGGGCGATCGTCGTTTGCTTGAAACCTTGAGCCGTGCCGGTTGGAGATACTGCTTGAACGGGCGATGCTTCAGGGACAGCATTAGGGGCAACATTCGGGGCAACATTAGCCGTGTTTGGGGGAGTAGCAGAACAAGCTGCGATCGCGATTCCAGCACTTGCCAGCCCAATCTTCTGAATTGAGTGTTTTATCGACAAAAGCATGATAGTTCTTGCCTGCTATTGCTGGTTATAGATATATGCGGTGACTTCCAAACACAAATCGAATTCTTCGAGCTCTGGTTTTTCCCAATCTTCAGAAGTGCGGATCGGCTGCCGAGATTCAGGGCGATCGTCGCTAGCTGAATTTTGCTGTGAGGTTTGAGATTGGTTTTGCGTTGCCATGAAAATTCTCCTAAAACTTAAATCTGTGTTCGGAGCGTGCTTGATGCTGTTGCAATTTCTAGTTATATCGCAAAATCGAGAATGCGATCGGTCTATCGAAAGGATGAACTTGCGATCGCCAATCATTTGTGAAATTTTTACTCCCTCCCCTGAGTAAGGGGAGGGTTGGGGTGGG
>JAUBOG010000806.1:0-1750 GCA_036700105.1 Microcoleus occultus BM001215583 | reverse complement strand
CTGGGGGGGGTGCATTTGTGCATTTCGGCCAGTTTGCGACCCATTTCTGCCCAAGCTGAATCGCCCCCGCGACCTCCCAAATCAATCCATTCCAGCACAATATAAGCGGAATTTCCCTCAGTTCCCCAACAAATCGGCTCAGGTACGCGAATCGTCTGCGTATCCCGCATTTGCTGCAAACCCAGCGCCTCAGCTTCAAACATCGCGACTTGGGAAGCTTGATTGATTTTCACAAAGTACGTGCGGGAACTGCTGCTGATAGAATAGCCTTGATTGATGCAGCCACCGCTGACAGAACGGCGATTGTCGATCGCAAATTTGTCTCCCGTTACTTCAGAGATATGCGCGCTAATTTTGTCCCACATTGGATTGAATTGTGTTGAAAGTTGAGTGTTGAGAGTTGAGGGCGATCGCAATTAGTTTAACAGCTATAGAACAAAATAGCATTAGACCCCTCCCATAATTATTGTCGAACAGGCATCCAGCCTGTTCAAAACAAGCTTTTTAGGAGATATCAAATAGACCCCTCCCATAATTATGAGGAGCGGGACGACCTCTCGAACTCAGTGGCGGTGATGCAATTACTTACATCAATGGCGAAGCTTACCTTAATATTAACAAATTGCTGCCAGAAGAAGAAGAAACACCGCCAAATATCTTGAGATAGCGCTCGTGTTCCGCAGCAAATTCCGATCGAGGTCTATTCTAATGTTGGTTGCTTGTTTGGGCGGTTTCATTATTCCTGTACCCGCATCCGCGCCGGATGTCAGCGTGTTAGTGGCACAGCAGGCATCTCAACCGCCTGTCAAACAACTCGAACAATTGGCAATGTCGATCGCAGTTAAAGTGCGATCGTCAAAAGATATCTTAGGTTCGGGAATTTTGATTCGCAAACAAAGCAATGTTTATACAGTAGTGACAAACGAACACGTACTGATAGGAGGCGACCCGCCCTATTCCATTGAAACACCGGATGGCAAGATACATCCCGCAGTTAAAATCCAGACCAATTCCCTCAAAGGAAACGACCTGGGTTTATTGCAGTTTCGCAGCGACAATACAGATTATGCTATAGCATCTTTCGGCCCTGCGCCAACAGTTGGACAGCAAGTATTTGCTGCGGGATTTCCCTTTGCAGAGACAACATCTAACCCGGCTACTTCTGCCTTCGACAAAGAAGGATTTGTATTTAAAACAGGTCAAATTTCCTTAGTCTTAGACAAGCCCTTGCAGAGGGGATATCGGATTGGATATACCAACGATTTAGAAAAAGGCATGAGTGGAGGGCCGCTGCTGAATCGTCGCGGCCAAGTTGTCGCAGTCAACGGCATCCACGCCGAGCCGATTTTGGATACTGCTTACGTTTTTCAAGACGGTTCCCAGCCTAGCGCTTCTCTGCGGGAACAGATGCGGCGCTACAGTTGGGGAATTCCGATCGACACTTTTGTACAGTTAGTGCGATCGAAACTGACAGCCACAGAATCTACGGGTTTAGAGGTCAAGCAATGCGTTTTTCCTACAGATTGCCAGCAGCCCTAATTGGGACAACAATTATCCTCGCCCAGCCTCAATTTGCAGTCGCCCAGTTGTCGCCGCAGCAAGTAGAAGCAATTGGCAGAGAAATTACAGTCCGCATCGACGGAGGAGGAGGCGGTTCTGGAGTGATTATTGACCGCAAAGATAACACTTATTATGCAATACGGTTTACTTAAGGGTTGGGAGGCTTTAAAATATTAAAAACAGGAGAATT
>JAUBOG010000805.1:0-1755 GCA_036700105.1 Microcoleus occultus BM001215583 | reverse complement strand
CGTTTCACTCCGCCCAACATTTTCGCTACAATTTTCCACGGGCCCAAGCGTATTGACCTATACAGGGGGCAAATAGCAGCGTGCGCCCGCCGTGCGATTTGCTGCCAAAACAGTTACACTAAATAATCTATAAGTAAAAAGCAAAGTTTTGTGAATGAAAAAATGGGTAGCAAACCCCTTTTTGAGGCAGAAAATAAAAGCAAAAATTTAGAAAAAATTATGCCTTCTACCTGGAAAGAACGATCGCCTTTTTACTTTGAACTTGATTAAATTTATGGACTGGCAAGAAATTTCTGGCAACTGGGTTTTAATTCCTTCTAGACCGATCGCGATCGTGCATTTTCTCGGCGGTGCATTTGTAGCGACAGCACCGCAACTCACCTATCGCTGGCTGTTAGAGGCTTTGGGGAATCAAGGATATGTTGTCGTCGCAACGCCGTTTGTCAATACTTTGGATCATATTGCGATCGCCCGCGATGTCCTCAACAAATTTGAGAATGCCCTGGATCGCCTGCGGGCCACTAAATCGCTCAAAGCTTCCTATCTCCCCATCTACGGTATGGGGCACAGCATGGGATGCAAACTGCACTTGCTGATCGGTTCCGTGTTTGACGTAGAAAGAGCCGGCAATATTCTGATCTCTTTCAACAATTATGCGGCATCCGAAGCAATCCCGATCGTCGAGCAAATTTCCCCCGTCTTTAACGTCGAGTTTACTCCTTCCCCGCAAGATACAAATCGCCTCGTCCAAGATAGCTATCAAATCCGGCGCAATCTGTTAGTCAAATTTAACGGCGACAACATCGACCAAACCCTGCTGTTGACCGGTTTGCTAAAACAGAGATTTCCCGACATGATTACAGTTCAGACTCTGGCCGGCAACCATCAAACGCCATTAGGTCAAGACGTTAGCTGGCCTGTCGGTCAAATTTTTACACCATTCGACGCGATCGGGCAATGGGTCAAACAAGAAGTATATCGAGAATTAAATCAATTAAAACGGACAATTCTGCTGTGGCTGAACCCTTTGTCTCGCGTATAAAAGCTGCAAAACGGCCCATCAACCAGAAAGTTCCTCCGGCAGTTCCAAAATATCAGCTTCATCGTTCGTCGTTGAGACAGGAGTATAACTTTTGACGATCGACAGACAGTTCCGACCATCAGCCGTTCTCGTATAACTGAGACTGTCTGCGATGTCTTTCATCAACTTAAGACCCCGCCCGCCCGAAGCTTCTGGATCGATTTTTTCCGACATTTCTTGAATTTTTTGCTCTAAATCAAACGGAGCACCGGAATCCCAAATTTTAATCTCTAAAAATTCTGTACACACTGCCACCTCAATGTCAACCGGCCAATCCGGCCGTTTGCCCTCGTGGGCGTGACGCACGGCATTTGTAAAGCCCTCAGCCAAAGCCAACTGACAGCGCACCCAGACACTTGTGGGAATTTGCGGATCGTACAATTGGGCAAACCACGACAAAACTGGATCTAAAGCACTCAGACCAGTATTGATTTGAAGATCCGCTTTCTTGAGGACTTGCAACTTTTCGGAACCTTTTAATTCAATCACGCTCTGCCACTGAAATTATAGTTCTCTAAAGTAGAGGCCAATATTGTATTGCCTGTACTTTAAATTTTTAACTTTTTTCCCAAAAAGCGGGCAACTGCTAGCGCCGACATCACCGATCGCAGTCATAAAAAAAACTCGGTAAGTGGGAAACGACCCGGCGATTTCAATCGCCTTGAATCCCCTTT
>JAUBOG010000008.1:0-37653 GCA_036700105.1 Microcoleus occultus BM001215583 | reverse complement strand
GAAATGGATCGACAGTCCCCCTTCTTAAGGGGGATTTAGGGGGATCTAGACTTAGGTAAAAACGAGATTTCTCAAAGCTTTCGGCTTAAGTTGACACCAATGGGCTCATGGAGTGTCCCTACTTTCGGTATCCTACTCAGCTATAAACTTTGTCAACTCGCCGAGATATTGCTGAATCGTATTTGTCCCCCGCAAGTGAGAAAGATGTGAACCTCCGTACAAAAAGCTGTTCAAGCTGACTTGATAATTTTGCTGTACCGCCAAATCCAACCACAAATTGTTAATCGCATCTCCGGGTTTGTAGTCTGGGATGTTGTGCTGGTAGTAAGGAAAACTGTCAATGCAAGTGTTGAAAAAGTTCTTTCGCCCGCAATGCTTTAAATATTGAAGTCGCGGTTTGAATTCTGTGCGGTTTTCCAATACTGTATGTATAGTATCGGCGAGAGATTCTGGGTCGAATTTAGCGTAAAGCCCTGCACCTTCTGGGAAAACAGGGGAGTTTCCTCTGGCGTATTGATTGAATTCTTCAAAACAAATTACTGGAACGTTGCAACTCATGGCTTCGGTGATGCCTCGATTTTTTCCTTCGAGGAGGGAACCCAGAACAAATGCTTTTGCTCGCGAATAATAGGTGGGGATTTCGCTGTAGTAGTCAACTCTCGGCAGCAAGTTGATGTAGTCACCGGGATTGCCTAAAATTGTCTCGACTTGTCGCCATTCTTTTAAGGCGTACTCGTCGAGAGTATTCAGGTTATTGACATCAAAGTCATGCCCGCTGACGACTGTTAATTTTATAGGTTTTTGCGGGTATTTTTGGCGGTAAATTTTTAAGGCTTTGGCGATTGTTGGTAGGTTTTTTTCTTCGGAGATGCGGGCGACGGCTAGCAAGTCGATGTCTTTTTGCGGGACATTCCGGGGTGAAATTAAATATTCGTTGATAAAGTCTGTGTCTTGCAGGGGTATAATTGGTTTGTGGGCGCGATCGGGATAAGTTTCGCGAAACCACTTTGCTCGCTGCGGGTTTTTGTATAAACTGGAATAGGCGTCGGCTGCGGGTGCCCAGGAATAGGAGATTCCGGGGGAATAGGTAAAGGAATGAAAGACTGAGGATAGTTGCGGAAATAGTTTGTTGATGAGTTCTACTGCTTCGCTGAAGTAGATTCCTTTGATGAATTTTCCTTCGTAAAACAGCGGTGGAAGCAAAACGTAGAAACTGACTGTATCGAAGCGGTGGGGTTGATCCTCGAATATCTCCCAGCTAAAGGCGTCTAAGTCTGCATAAATTTCGGCGATTGGTTTGTTGATGTGGGGGTTGCTTAAATATGGTTTTTGTCGATCGTAGTTTCCGCGTACCATATAATTCTGAGTGTGATTATTTAACTTTTTTATTTAACCGCACCAGCGCCAGAGGGCGCAGAGGAGGAGAAAAGAGAGTTATTCTGGTGATTCGCCCTCGCCTATTGTGAGGGCGAGTTGGTAGATTTGGCGGCGGGGGAGGGATGTTTGTTGGGCTAGCTGGCGGCTGGCTTGGGAACGGCTTATTCCTGCTTGGATTAATGTTTGCAATTCGGCTTTGATTGCGTCTTCGGAAAACACGGGCGCTGCTGTTTGGATGCCGGCAATTATCAGGGTAAATTCTCCTTGGGGTTCGCGGGTGGTGTAAAGTTCGATCGCACTTTCCATATTACCGCGCCAAAACTCTTCGTGCATTTTAGTCAATTCCCTCGCCAGTACAATCTGTCTGTCGCTTCCCAAAGTATTTGCTAAATCTTGTAAAGTTTGCCGCAATCGATGGGGAGATTCGTATAAAATAATAGTGCGGGATTCGATTTGCAAAGCTTCTAAACTGTGTTGGCGTTCTTGACCTTTGACTGGCAAGAAACCTTCAAACACGAATCTATCTGTGGGCAATCCCGATGCAGTTATTCCTACTATACAAGCACAGGCTCCGGGAATCGGAATTATGTTAATATTAGCATCGGCGCAGGCTTTGACTAACTCGTATCCGGGGTCGGAAATTCCCGGCATTCCGGCGTCTGTGACGAGGGCGATACTATTTCCGAGAAGCAGTTTTTCGATTAATTCGGGGAGTCGTTGGTGTCGGTTGTGTTCGTGATAGCTGATTTGGGGGGTTTTGATTTGAAAGTGATGCAAAAGTTTGCCCGTGTGGCGGGTATCTTCGGCGGCGATGAAGTCTGCTGCTTGCAAAATTTTGATGGCGCGAAATGTCATGTCTTCCAGGTTTCCGATCGGGGTTCCGACGATGTAAAGTGTTCCTGTAGTGGGAGTTGCTTGCATTTTGATAAAAAGAAGGAAGAAGGAAGAAGGAAGAAGACAACGGATAATGTACGGGATTTAACGGATGGAAGATGATTAAACCGCGAAGACGCGAAGGACACGAAGGAAGAAGGAAGGAGGCTTTAGGGAAGAACAGATTTAAGAATAGATGTAAAAGATAATATGAAAACTGGATTGTTTTTGGGGTTGGCGACTTTAGATTTGATTTATTTGGCCGAGAAGCCTCCTGGTGAAAATCAGAAAGTTGTTGCTTCCGATTGTACCATTGCTGCGGGCGGGCCGGCGGCGAATGCTGCGGTGACTTTTGGTTATTTGGGGAATGCGGCGATATGGGCTGGGGTTTTGGGGAATCACGCGATCGCCCAATTAATTCGTGCAGACTTAGCAGAGTATAATGTGAGGGTAATCGATTTAGCGCCAGGGCACAGAAACTCGCCGCCAGTCTCTTCGATTATCGTAACTGAAAAAACTGGCGATCGGGCAGTAATCTCGATTAATGCGACAAAATCTCAAGTTGACAGTCAAACAATTAACCCAGAAATTTTAACATCAGTTAATATTGTACTGATTGACGGACACCAAATCCCAGCCAGCACAGAAATCGCTCGACTTGCCAAATCAAATAACATTCCAATTGTACTAGACGGTGGCAGTTGGAAACCCGGATTAGAGAAAATATTACCATTTATTGAATGGGCTGTGTGTTCCGATAACTTTTATCCGCCCAACTGCGACAAATCAGAAGAAGTGTTTGCTTATTTATCAGCAGCCGGAATTCCCAATATCGCCATCACTCGCGGCGAAAAACCAATTCTATACCTCAGCAATAGCAAATACGGCAGTATAGAAATCCCTCAAATTCAAGCCGCAGACACTTTAGGCGCAGGCGACATCTTTCACGGCGCTTTCTGTCACTACATTTTGCAAAACAACTTTACAGATAGTCTCACCGAAGCCGCCAAAATCGCCTCCCATTCCTGCAAGCTTTTCGGAACCCGCGCCTGGATGAATCATAGTTAACTTTCAATTAAAATTAACCAAAACCTCCGGGAAAACCGGAACCCAGTCAGAAAAATTGAACAGACAACACTCATCAAGTTAAAATCCTGATAGCAACCTTCACAAAAAATGTAAACTTCTTCCCCCTCTTCCTTCGCGCCCGCGTGCCTCGCGGTTCGTTAAAAATGCTATATTAGTCCCAAAACAACATACCCGAATCATGCCTGACACCCAACCCCTAACCATTACCCTGCCCCCTTTGCGGATTACCATGACTGACCAACAACAGGTTAATCTAGAATGGTTGACGCAAAACCTGCCAAATCTACTTACTCCAAGTAAACCAGAAGTTCCCACCAACATGAAACAATGGGTGGCGGCTAACAAATTATTAAATAAACCCGACGCCGAAATCATTCAAATTCTAGTAAGTACCGGAATTGATGCAGAAACAGCAACCGCAGAAGTTACGGAAATATCATCTCATCCCTACTTCCAAGCAGGTAGCCAGTACGTCCAGTTATTGCAGAAATTAGAATCGCAACTCAGCATCAACAATCAATTAGCGGCGCTGTCTTCCAAGTTTGGCACAATCGAACGCAAAAGCAGTTTGTCGCGAGAGTATTTTTTAGAAAATTACTACGCCAAAAATACTCCAGTAATTATTACCAACATCATGCACAACTGGAAAGCATTGCAGTTGTGGACGCCAGAATATTTGCAGCAAAAATACGGCGATGCAGAAGTCCAAATTCAAGCCAACCGCAACTCTGACCCGGATTACGAAATCAAGGTACACAACCACAAAAAAACTGTTTTGTTCCGCGAATATGTAGATATGGTCGTCAAGGGCGGGTCCAGCAACGACTGCTACATGGTTGCTAACAACCAAACTCTGGAAAGAGAGGAATTCAAACCTCTATTTAACGACATTGAAATTTTTCCAGAATACCTAAATCCTGCGGATACAAGCGGCAGAGTTTTCTTTTGGTTCGGCCCGGAAGGTACGATTACACCGCTGCATCACGACCCAGTTAATTTAATTTTAGCGCAAGTTTCTGGTCGCAAACTAATTAAGTTGATTTCTCCCCAGCAAACTCCTCTGCTTTACAATCATGTCGGCGTTTTCAGCAAGGTTGACGGCGAAAATCCGGATTACAACAAATACCCGCTTTACAGAGATGCGAAAATTATTGAGGTGATTTTGGAACCGGGAGAAGCGATATTTATTCCTGTCGGTTGGTGGCACCATGTAAAATCATTGGAAGTCAGTATTTCGGTTTCGTTTACTAATTTTGTGTTTCCCAATTATTATGAATGGAAGTATCCCCATATTAATTGGTAGTCTCTGGTAGTAAAGTAGGGTGCGTCAGTTGGGAGTTTTTTCGATTATTATGAAGTACATACGAACTGACGCACCCTACGGGAATTTATAAATAAACATGAAAACTCTCGAAGAAATTAGCGAAATTGCCCGATCGATCGCCTGGAGTGCATCAGATATCCTACAATCCTATTACCGCCAGGATTCCGACACTCCCAACCTCGACATCCAAGAGAAAAAAGACGGCCCCGTCACCGCCGCCGATGTCGCTGTCAATACCCGCATTCTAGACGAATTGCAGTCGGTTTTAGGCAATGCAGAATTTGGCTATCTCAGCGAAGAAACTTACAAAGCTTATTTAGAAATTAACGGCAAAATTCCCTTACCTCAATCTTGGGTTTGGATTATTGACCCTTTGGATGGAACGCGGGATTTTATTGACAGGACAGGCGAATTTGCAGTTCATATTGCTTTAGCATACCGGGGAAAACCAGTTTTGGCAGTTGTCGCTTGGCCCGAACAGCAAAAGATTTATTACGCCGTGAAAGATGCTGGCGCTTTTGTGGAAAGTCGGAACGGTTCTGTCACAAAGTTGCAGGTTTCTACGCGCAATATAGTAGCGGATTTATCTATAGTAACCAGCCGCAGTCACCGGGACGATCGCTTTAATCAATTGTTACACAAACTGCCTTGTCAAAATCAATTAGCTGTGGGTAGCATCGGCTGTAAAATTGCGACAATTGTCGAACAAAAAGCTGATGTTTATATTGCGCTGTCGGGGAAATCTGCGCCTAAAGATTGGGACTTGGCGGCACCGGAATTGATTTTGACGGAAGCGGGCGGCCGATTTACTCGTTTTGATGGTTCTGCTTTGCAATATAACCGGGGAGATGTCAGTCAGTGGGGGGGATTGTTGGCGAGTAACGGTTGCTGTCACGATGCTTTGTGCGCGGAATCTGAGAGGATTTTAGTAGGGATAGATGTGGCTTGATAGTAAGTGCGATCGCCCTTAAATAATTTGGTTGAAACTTACGCATAAATACCAAAGAAACCGGGTTTTTTACCCAGTTCAAGGGCTGTGACCAAGTATTATCGCAAAAAACCCGGTTTCTGACCACCCGATCGGCCCGATCGCACATATGTATCAAAAATACAATTTCAATATTTCAGTATAATCACACTTGCGATTAATTTTTTGCGTGTTATGCCATTAACCTCGCAGCCGCTTGTCCGCAATATTACTTAATGATTTTCCCTATCTTCATCAAAACTTTAATTAAACAGGTGTTTTTAAAGAAAAATTTACATATATTCTTTTAAAGAACTGTTATGGTTACTACAACATTTAGAAATAGTTTCGGACGCAAGTCGCGAAACAGGGATATCATTGTCTTTTTTTAGCGGGGAGTCGGTGTATTATGCCAAATTTAAATACTCAAGTTTCAGGAAGCGCGATCGCCTTTATCGAGAGTCAAGTACCAGATTATCAAAGTTTAGTAGCCGGAGTAACACCGGGTACGGAAGTAATAATTTTAGATCGGAATAGGGATGCGATCGACCAAATTACTCAAATTTTAGCTCTTCGTACCAATATTGACAGCATTCATATAGTTTCTCACGGTGCTCCGGGTAGCTTGCAACTGGGTAATGGTAGTTTAAATGCAGATAATTTGGAAGCTTATGGTGATAGCCTACAGCGATGGTTTTCGTTGTCACTGCGTAGGGGCGAAGCATTCGGGCGACAATTTATCGGTTTCACCCAAAGACTTTTTACCGAATGCTTCGCCCCGACAATCTCAAATTCGCAATCCCCAATCCCAAATCAACCGAATATCCTCCTTTACGGGTGCTCCGTAGCAGCAGGCGAGACAGGTAAAGCATTTGTCAAACGCTTGAGTGAGTTAACCGGGGCGTCGGTTGCAGCTTCTCAAAACCTCACGGGAAGTGTAGCAAAAGGCGGCGACTGGGAACTAGAAATCAGCACCGGGAAAATAGAAACACCGCTGGTATTTGCACCAGAAGTATTGGCTAATTACGAATACGTTTTGAGTAGTTTTGGTGCGGCGACAAACTTTGGCACTGGGACAAATCCCTACGGTATTAATCTAGGGAATTTCAATGCTGATACTTTCCCCGACTTGGTAGTGACAAACCGGGGTGATGACAACATTTCAATTTTGTTGGGGAATGGCACAGGGGGTTTTGGGACAGCTACCAACTTTGCCGTACGTCCAAATTCGTTTTACGTCACATCGGGACTGTTTAACAGTGATAATTTCCCCGACTTAGCAGTAGTAAGTGGCTCCTTAGCCGGTACTGTCTCAATTCTGCTAGGAAATGGCACGGGCGGCTTTGGTGCAGCTAGCGATTTTAGTGTGGGTTTCACTCCACTTTCCATAGGTGTCGGAAAATTTAATGCGGACAATTTCCTAGATTTAGCAGTAGTAAACGCTAACCCTCAAGGTGCTTCTGGTAGCGTCTCAATTTTGCTCGGAACTGGCACTGGAAGCTTTGGCACTGCCACTAATTTTAATGTTGGTTCGATTCCTGGTTCAGTTGTTGTAGGCAACTTTAACGCTGATACTTTCCCCGACTTAGCCGTTGCCAACAGCCTCTCGAATAATGTCTCAATTCTGTTAGGAAATGGCACGGGCGGATTTGGTGTAGCTACTAATTTTGGGGTTGGCACAGAGCCACAGTCGATCGCCGCTGGCGACTTTAACGGAGACACTTTCCTCGACTTAGCCACAGTTAGCCCTAACAGTATCTCAATTCTGTTGGGAAATGGCACCGGCGGCTTTGGCGCGGCGACTAATGTTACTGCGGGAACAGGGCTTTCCGGCATTGTAGCGAAAGACGTTAGCGGAGACGGCAAACTAGATTTAGCAGTAGCAGGAACCAGCGGCGCTGCAATTTTAGTCGGAAACGGCACTGGCGGTTTTGCTGCACCGATTAACTTTGCTGCGGGGACAAGTCCAACATCGATTATTTCTGGGAACTTTAATGCTGACAATCTCCCGGATTTGGCAATAGCTAACAATGGTTCAGCCAACGTTTCAATTCTGCTGAATACACCCAACACAGTCAATTTTGGTGCGACAACCTACAGCGCTACAGAAGGAACAACAGACACAGTAATTAATATTCCCGTCACCATTAGCGGCACTCCCTTGGGCGATGTAGTTGTACCAATTGCGATCGACCCCAGCAGCGCAGCCACCCCAAATTCAGACTACACTATTGCCCCGACATCGATTACATTCCCCGCAGGTGCAACCGGCGCTGCACTCACCAAAAATGTTGCAGTTACTATCAAATCCGACACCATCGCAGAAAACGCGGAAACCGCAATTCTCAACTTCGGCAAAATCACCGGAGGAGTTGCAGGTACAACCAAACAAACAACACTAACTATTGCTGCTAACGGTACTGTTTCTTATGGGGTTGCTGCGGGTATTGCGAGCATTCTCGAAGGCGATAGCGGGACAAAACCTCTAACTTTTACTGTGACTCGCAGCGGCGACACTGGCGGGGCTAGTAGTGTCAATTATGCGATCGGCGAAACTGCTACCAACGGCAGCGATTACAACAATATCGCTGGCACTTCTGGGGCAACGGGTACCACAGGCACGATTAATTTTGCCGCCGGTGAAACATCGAAAACCATTACTCTGGATGTGTTAGGCGACACCATAGTTGAAGCCGACGAAACTATTGTCGTCCTGCTATCAAATCCTACAGGCGCGGGCGTAACACCGACAATTACCACTACTAGCGCTATCACAACGATCGCCAATGATGACAAAGTTGGCGTTACTGTCAGCCCAATTACCGGATTAACTACGAGTGAAGTCGGCGGTAAAGCGACTTTCACAGTCAAACTCAACTCGCAACCGAGTGCTAACGTTACCTTCGCCCTAAGCAGTTCCAATGTTGCCGAAGGAACTATTTCAACTAATAGCTTAACTTTCACTCCTGCTGACTACAGTCAACCAAAAACTGTTACGGTGACTGGTGTTGACGATTTGGTAGTTGATGGAAATGTAGTTTACAAAGTTGTCACGGCTGCTGCTGTCAGCACTGATGCTAATTACAATAACCTCAAGCCTGATGATGTCACAGTCACCAACAATGACAATGAAACTGCGGGAATTACGGTGAATCCGACGGCGGGATTAACTACGGGCGAAGATGGCAGCAAAGCTAATTTTTCTGTGGTTTTGAATACTAAGCCAACTGCTGATGTGACTATCGGTTTGAATAGTTCAAATGTGGCAGAAGGAACTGTTTCGACTCCTAGTTTAACTTTCACTCCGGTTAACTGGAATACAGCGCAACCAGTCACAGTAACTGGGGTTGACGATAGTATTGTTGATGGCGATGTTGACTACAAAGTTATTACGGCGGCGACTGTTAGTACAGATCCGAATTACAGCAACAAAGATGTAGCGGATGTTGGTATTACCAATAAGGACAATGATTCGGCTGGTGTTTCGATTAGTGTTGCCGAAACAACTGCTACAGAAGGCGGTGCAAACGGTACGTACAGTGCGGTGCTGAAATCGCAGCCGATCGCCCCTGTAACTCTCACTCTCACAACAGGTAATCAGATTGAGGCGATCGCGCCTATCACTTTCACTCCGAATAATTGGAATATCGCTCAACCCGTTACGGTGATAGCTGTTGATGACGCGGTTGTTGAAGGCGCGCACAGCGGGAATATTACTCACAGTGTTACCAGTGCCGATGTTAAGTATAACGGGATTGCGGTTGCGGGGGTTGTGGGGGCGATCGGCGATAACGACATTGCACCAGAGCCGACACCAACACCAGAGCCGACACCGACACCGATACCGTTAGTAAGCGTCGAGCCGCAGCCACCGACACCGACGCCAGTCATTGATCCGCAGCCGCCGACTCCGACGCCGACGACATCAGTCACGCCGACACCGACACCGACTCCGACGCCGACTCCGACACCGACGACATCAGTCACTCCGACTCCGACGCCGACGACATCAGTCACTCCGACTCCGACACCGACGACATCAGTTACTCCGACACCGACGCCGACGACATCAGTCACTCCGACACCGACGCCGACAACATCAGTCACTCCGACTCCGACACCAATATCAAGCTTTCCAACAGGCAATTTTGGGACAGGTAATGACACACTGCAGAGCCTACCCGCATCTGCTGGGCTGTTTACTGAACTCCCCACAGAAATATCGCAGTTTCGCGGGCGCGTTACCGGAATTTGGGGAGACTACAACAACGATGGAAAACTTGATGTTTTAGCATCAGGAAGTCGTCCGATATTTGGGGGAATTGGCGATGGAACTTGGCTGTACCGCAACACAGGTAACACCCTGACTGTGGATAACAGTAATTATTTGCGCGCTAATTCATCCGCAGCTTGGGGAGATGCTGACAATGATGGCCGACTTGATTTTGTGGCAGACACAGGTACAAATTCCGCCACTGAGGGTATGGGAGTGCCACCACGCAAAATCTCACTTTATGGCAATACCGGAAGCTTTTGGAGCCAATTTAATGTTACTCCCGATCGAGATCCCGATCGGCGTCCTGCGGGTTCTCTTACTTGGGCAGATTATAACAACGACGGCAAACTCGATTTCCTAGACGCGAACAACCGAAAAGTCTTCAATTCTGATACTGGGGAATATACGCTACAAAACGCCAGCCTGCTTTACCGCAACACCGGCAACAGCAAGGTGCCGGATACAAATGCTAGTGCCAATCTGCCCGGTGTCTCCAATGGTTCAGCAGCATGGGGAGACTATAACAAGGACGGCAAACTCGATATCCTGCTAATCGGCAATACCAATGCAGGCAAAATAGCTAAGGTGTTTCGCAATACTGGCAGCGGGTTTACCGAAACTTCCGCCTTGGCCGGTGTTTCTAGCGGTTCTGCTGCTTGGGGAGATTATGACAATGATGGCGATTTGGATATCTTGCTTGCCGGCGATAGCGTTTCAGGCAAAATAGCCAAAGTTTACCGAAACACAAACAACAGTTTTAACGAAGACATGACTACCGCCTTACCCGGTGGTAGTTCCGCAGCATGGGGAGACTACGACAACGATGGCAAATTGGATATCTTGCTTGATGGCAAAGTGTACCGCAATACTGGCGCAGGATTTAGCGAAGATACCAGTACCGGACTGACTGGTAGCAATTTCGCTGGTGCTTGGGGAGACTACGACAGTGACGGCAAACTGGATATTTTGCTCGATAACAAACTGTACGGCAATAACACTGCGATCGCCAACACTCGACCCACTGCACCCACAGGGCTACAGTCTGAAGTTTCTGGCCGAGAAGTTACTTTTAACTGGGAAAAAGCAACTGATGCTCAAACTCCTGCTGATGGTTTGAGCTACAACTTGCGAGTTGGCACGACGCCAGGAGGCAAGGATATTCTCGCCCCGATGTCTCTCAATGACGGAACTCGGCAAGTTGTTGGGCTGGGTAATACCAGCCAAAACACCCAGTGGCAGCTCAAAGACTTGTCTCCAGATAAGACATATTACTGGAGCGTACAGGCGATCGACACTGCTTGGGCTGGTTCGCCCTTTGCCGCAGAAGGAAGTTTTACAGTCGCTAACCGCCCGCCTGTCCTGAATTACGGCCCCGATACCACTCCGTGGCATTACCGAAACATCCAATCGAGCAGTTCATCGACATTTACCTACACCTTCCCACAGAACACTTTCACAGATCCCGATCGAGGTGACACGCTTACCTACACAGCTACTCTGATGGATGGCAGTCCCCTGCCAACCTGGCTCACTTTCAATCCAGATACCCGTACACTCAGCGGCACAAGTCCTAAACCGCAGCAGTTCAAAATTAAATTAACAGCAACGGATCGGGCTGGTGCTAATGTCAGCGACGATACGGGTCGATTTAAGGGTATGTTGCTAACATTTAGCAGCAGCGGTGTAGTAATCGATGGTTACATTTCCGGTGCCAATCTTTTCCTCGATGCCAACAAAAACGGCATCAAAGATACCAACGAACCATCTACCACCACCGACTCCGGCGGTAAATTCAATCTCAACATCCCCTTCGACATTTTCGACACCAACAAAAACGGAGAAATCGACCCATCAGAAGGCAATATAGTTGCCACTGGAGGCACTGACACCGCTACCGGCTTACCCCTAGAAACACCAGTCACCGCACCGCCAGATTCCACTGTTGTCACCCTTTTAACCAGCTTAGTCGCCGACTTAATCGACAAGGGAATTGCACCGGAAGAAGCTCAATCTTTAGTCAAAGCTGCCCTTTCCCTACCCGCCGAAGTTGACCTGACTAGCTTAGATCCAATTTTAGCTACCAACAACAACCAGCCAGGGGGCGTCGAAACTTTAGCAGCAATGGTGAAAGTCCAAAACTTCATCACTCAAACTGCTGCTTTAATTGATGGTGCTTCCAGTGCAGCTACTAAGGATCTTGTCAAAGCTGTTGTGAGTTCAATTACGAATCAAATTCAATCAGGTTCTCTTTTAAACCTCAGCAACGCAGCCGCTTTAGAACCAATCATTCAGCAAGCAGCCGCGAAAATCCAGCAAATAGACCCGAGTTTCAATATTCAAAAAGTCACCTCTATTACCTCGCAAGCTGCGACAGTAATGGCAACCGCAAATCAACGAATTGATAGCGCTATCTCCAGCACAGCAACATCAATTCCTGAAGCAGTAGCGCGCGTCCAACAAGTAGCTTTAGGCGCAACTACTCTAGACTTCAAAGCAATTGGTACAGGAAATAAACCTATTTCCCAGCTAGTTGCTGACAATACTGGTACTGCTTTAGATAGCAGAATTGAAGCTGTAATATTGCCTGTTGGGATTGCGACTCCTATTGTCAGTGGCGACGCAGATTTGGGCAGCAATTCCCCGAATCAAATTCTCGGTACAAATGGCGACGATATCCTGACAGGGGACAGCGCGAATAATGTGTTGATGGGCATGAGGGGCAATGATTCCCTCGACGGCGGCCTCGGAAATGACACTATTTTCGGTGGCAAAGGTAACGATATTTTGCTGGGAAATAGCGGTGGTGATGCCTTATATGCCGGCCGCGGTGCCGATAATTTGAACGGCAGCGACGGTAACGATATTCTATTTGGAGGAAAGGGAGACGATTTGCTGACTGGCGGTTTGGGAATTGATACTTTGACAGGCGGAATGGGATTTGATAAATTCCTGCTGGTTGCCAATTCGGGTACTGATACGATCGCTGATTTTGAAGTTGGCAAAGATTTGTTAGTATTGGGTAACGGGCTGAGTTTCTCGCAATTGGCTATCGTTCAAGATAGCGGTGCAACTTTAATTCGGCTTGCCCAAACTGGGGAAATTTTGGCTTCTATCAGCGGAGTTTCTGCTAGCAGTATCAGTGCAGTTAATTTCGGATTGATTTGAGTTACCCGAAATTAGGAGACGGCGCCTGGCCGTTTCCCTACAATTAATCGGTAATCGATGTTTTTGGGGTAGGGACACGGCACTGCCGTGTCCTCAATTGCCGTGTTATTAATGGTTGTATCCTAACATCTCAAATCAGCAGCGCTGATATCGCATTCCCGGCAACTGCGAAACTAATCCCATTAATTCCAACTGCAAAAGTATACTCGAAACTGTTCCCGCCTCTAATCCCGACACTTCGACAATTGTATCAAAAGAAATCGTCGAGGAGTCGATCGCACTTAACACCTTCGCCAATTCCGGCTCCAGAAGCGGCACGGGCTTCTCAACCTGCGGATTTGGCGGAAACAGCGACAACTGCTCCGCTACGTCCAATTTTGGCATAGCTCCGAGCATTTCCAACAACCGGTCTTCGCTCAAAAGCCGATCGCTATTCGGCAGAATCGGATGAGCGCCTTTACTCAGCAATTCCAAACAACCAAAAGAACGCTCGTCATCCAATCTCGCAGTCAAAACATACACATCCCGGCAAAAATCATTCGCTTGATAAGCAGTAATTAACGCGCCCGATTTATGCGGAGCTTCTATCACGATTGTAGCCCGACTTAAGCCCGCAATTATCCGATTTCGGCGCGGGAAATTAGTTTTATTCGGTTGAGTGCCGGCGGGATATTCGCTAATTGCCAATCCCTGCTGCAAAATGCGATCGCACAACCGCTCATTTTGCTTGGGATAAACAATATCAACTCCCGTTCCCAATACCGCAAAAGTCCTTCCTCCCGCCTCCAGACAAGCTGTATGAGCCTCTGTATCAATCCCCGCCGCCAACCCCGAAACCACAGTAAAACCGTTTTTAGCCAAAACCGCACTAAATTTGCGAGTCCACTTTTTGCCGTATTCCGAAGGGCTGCGAGTCCCAACAATTGCCACAGTCGGCGTAATTCCTTTATTCTCTTTGACATCCACATTACCGCAATAGTAAAGCACCGGTGGCGGACTGGGAATTTCCAATAATAAGCTGGGATAATCTGAATCTGCGGGCGTCCAGAAACAAGGATTTTTAATTAAATGTTTTTCGATAAATTCTTCGGGATTGAGTTTGGATCTTTCTTGCAAAGTTGTTTCAATTGTCTGCTTGCCAAACCCTTCAACCCGCATTAAATCTACTGGTTTTGCCGTCCAAGCTGCTGCCAAACTATCGAAATGCTGGTGCAATCTTTGCAGCAAAATCGGCCCGATACCGTTGATTTGCGACCATGCTAACCAGTAAGCGCGTTCTTCTAGCAACGATTTGCCCTCAATTTATCTGAGAATAATTGTATCATTTTTGGTTTATAGTAGGGAAGCGGCACTGCCGTGTCCTGTATTTTTTGGTAGGGAAACGGCACTGCCGTATCCTGTATTTCTGCCATGTCTTATATTCACTATATAGATTATTTTAAACAAACCGCGAAGGCGCGAAGAACACGAAGGGAATTAAGAGAAGGGTTAACAAGTAGTAAGGTGCGCAGTGCGCACCCTACAAGTAGAGTCGGCGCGTAACTCTAATCACAAATAACAAGTAACTAAGTTTTCCAATCGACAAAACGCGCGTAAATATAAGCAATGATTTCTCCTGTCACCGTCCGAAAACCTGCGCTGGATTTCCACCATTCTTGCGGGTTGTAATCTTGCGGTTGGGCAGCTATTATCCCGACTTTAATGTCAGGATTCAGCACTTCTTTGAAAACAATCCAACTTCGGCGGGCGTGGGTTCCAAAAGAATAAAGATTGATTGAGTTAACTTTGATGGCGGAAGCAGCCAGCCAATCTCGAAGGGCGATCGCCGATGCAGCAGTGCGGTGTTTGACAGCACTCGGTGCTGGTACGGCGATTACTTTGTCTTTATCAAATCCTAGCGCAATACAGGTCGCGGCGGTTAGTTCGGCATAGTTCTTGTATTTAGCGAGATGATAGCCTTTACCTACGGGAAGCCCTGTGGCGATTAATTGGCTGTATCCGCCTTTTTTGAATTCGGCGATCGCACTTTCGATCGCATAATCCGGCAACCACCCTTCGACTACTAATATATCGGCTTCGATCGGCGATGTCACCGCCAGAAATGGATGGATATTTGAGATTATTAATGTCATTAAAATTATCAACCCGATGATAGCAATTACCCAACCTTCCCTAGTAACTGCCCACATTTCTCGACGGCGGATCAGACGAATTCTCATTTTCACTTTTCTAGATTATAAGTCGCGCACCAACTCTATTTGTAGGGTGCGCACTGCGCACCTTACTATAACTCGCGCACCAACTCTATTTGCAGGGTGCGCACTGCGCACCTTACAGCTACTAATAGTGTTGCAAAGCAGTTTTCACCTCCAGGAGTATTATTGGTTTTTCAGATACTCAAAAACGCTTTTATCGCCGATATCTTGGGGGATTGCTTGAAAAAATTTGCGGACGGCAAAGATGATAAACAAAGCCGCCCAGAATGCCAGCAAAAGTTGTTCGTTTTCCGGCGACAAAAAACCGAACATATGTCCTAAAATTAACAGCGGAACTCCGGGAGTCAAAAACTTAGTTTCTAGGCGGTTGAAGCAGAAAGCTTCTTTAAAATAAATGCCATTTAAGGCTGCAAAAGTAAAGCCAATTCCCCACAAAGTTGCCGGATGTTCGTACACTGTTAAAGCTAGGGGTTCGCTGCTTTGCAGGGCGACAAACAGTGCTGCTGCGCCGCCGATCGCCCAAAACGCCTGTAGCGCTCGGTGCAGCGCAATCATGTAAATGTGAATAGTTGCCAAACTAACGCCTAAAGCTATCCAGAAACCAGCAAAAACAGGCGTTAAAGCTTGGATTGCACTTGGGTTGCCCCCGCTTTGGAGCACCAGAGTAGCGCCGATCGCCAAACACAGCGCCGCCACCCCCAATCCAGCCCGGTAAATCAACACTCCCGCGCGATCGCTTTGAGTAATCGTAAATTCGCCGAATTGGCCTTGATAGACTGCCGGTTCATCAGGCGATTTCAGTAGTTGCATCATAGTTTCCTCCTATCTATCAAACACGAATGTACTTATGCCAAGATATACTTTATTGATAAACCAGTACAGCGGAACCGAGCAATGCCTAAATTTAACAAGCCTCAACTTAACAAGTCTCAACTTAAAAAGTCTCAATTTGACGATCGCCCAAATCAAAACAAATCCTTTCCTTCTGAAGCCCAACTTCCTGCCGTCGTGCTAGATGAAACCATTGTAGCAGGCAGAAGACCGAAACCGCTAAACGACTTCCAGCGCCTGCTGATGGAAATACCCGAATTAAGATCCGGGTTCGATCCAGAAATGTTTGCCCATCTCCAGGAAACTCTCCCATTTAATGTAAAGCAATTTGAAAGTAAAATTCGGCAGATTTTAGGCTCTAAAAATATTGATACCAGCCTTGAAAGTTTCATCAAATATCTCGACTACATCAAGAAAAATATTCAATTGCCGTGCTTCGTTACGGGCGTAGAAGAGTTTGAATGGGAAGAAGAATATACAATCGGTTCGGGCAGCAAAAAAGAATATGCAAAGCTCAAAAAAACTCAACCTTCTCATACTGACACCTTCAAAATTAATCGGTTGGATGATTTATTTATTGAGGGAGACCGCATTTTGGTGGAAGTGATTCGCATCAAAGATCGCCAAAAATTTATCTTGCCTTTAGCAGATTTAGAATCAGTCGATCTAATCTCCCAAAACCAGCAATTATTAGATGATTATTATCTGTGGTTTGTCAATTATTAAAAAAGTGTTGGAAGAGAGGAAAAAGAAAAGTACGGTGCGCACTGCGCACCGTACAAATCCTTGCAAAATAGAGATGCACCCGTGCGCACTGCGCACCCTACAGATAGAGCGCGCGCGTGCGATCGCAAACTGTTAAATTGAAGCAGCAAAGTGCGATCGCGAAACCAAAGCCAAAGCTTCAACCAAACTGCGAACAGCCGCGATCATCGCCACTTCGCTGTTAAGTTGGCTCACAGCAGAACCGACGCCCACACCCGCAGCGCCGGCGCCAATAGCGAGCGGTGCGGTGACGCTGGAGATGCCGGAAGCGCAGAGTACGGGGACTTGTACGGCGCGGGAAATTTCAAAGGCGGCGGCCAAAGTAGGCGCTGCTTTTTCAATTAATCCCAAAGTGCCGGCGTGAATTGGCTGAGCGCTGGTGCCGCCTTCGGTTTGGATGATGTTAGCGCCAGCTTTGACTAATTCTGTTGCTAATTGCACCTGTTTGTCGAGTGTCAAAATGTGGGGAACTGTTACAGAAAGAGTGATATTCCCAAATAGCGATCGAGTTTGGCGAGTCAACTCCAAAACTTCCTCCGCTTCAAAGCGGCGGCCTGCGGCGTAGAAAGCATCAAAGTTGCCAATTTCAATCAAATCAGCCCCAGCTTCTACAGCAGCCGCAAACTTTTCCGGTTCCACAGCCGAGACACAAATTGGCAAATTTGTCAACTTCTTTGCCATCAATACCAAATCGCGATCGCAAGCAATATCGACAAAGGTCGCACCGCCGAGCTCCGCTGCTTTGACGACGGCAGCAACGTTGGCTGCATCAAAATTATTTAAACCGCTGATAATTTTCAGGGCGCGGCCTTGCTCAAATGCGCGCTGCAATTTAGGAGTTACACTCATCGTTAGTCTTCCAACTCAAAAAATTTGTTAGACTTATTTTGACATGAATTAGAACTATTTTTAATTTTTCTAAGAGAAGGAAGAAGGAAGAAGGAAGAAGGAAGAAGGAACATTTTTCTAATCCCCCACTTTTTCCATCTCCCACTCTCCCCTCTCCCTCTCCCACTCAAATATCTAAAGCTTATTTCCGGGCTGTCGAAATTTATGCACATCTTCGATCGCTTTTACCCAGCCATCAGAGAGAGATTCGAGAATCCGAGATCCCTTTTCCTTTGTCGCCGCCGTCGCATCGCCCAACACACCGCTATCAGTCAACTCTCGCGTCAGCCAAGCAAAAGGCAAATTGCCTTCCATACTCAGCAAACTGTCAGCCGGCAAATCCCTCGGATATTCGCAAACTGCTCGATCCATTTTCACCTGTTCGGGCAAAATTGACAGCATCAAACTCGTTTCGGCATCTCCTGCGTGAATTCCCAATTCTAACTCCTTCGCCGTGAGTAATTCGGCCGCCACATTCGGAACCCGCCAAACAAACAGCGGAAAAACCAAAAAATCCTGATATTTTTGATGAATATCCCGCGCCGCAATTTCCATCACCTGCGGCTGTCCGCCGTGCGCGTTCATTAACACTAATTTCCGAAATCCTGCCCGGTAAATACTGTCAGCAATTTCACCGATTACGGCTAAAAGTGTCTGAGCGCTGAGCGTAATTGTACCGGGAAAATGCCAGTGCTCGTTAGATTTGCCATAGTATAAAAGCGGCAAAGCGTAAGCGGGAATATTTGCATCTAACTTTGCCAGCGCTTGGCCAGTCACCGCCGCGCTAATTGCCGCATCTACAATTAAAGGCAAATGGGGGCCGTGCTGTTCGATCGCGCCCAGCGGCTGAATTATCACAGTATTTTCCTTGTCCGGCATCGACTGAATTTCCGTCCAAGTCAGATATGGAAAAAAACGGGATTCTGGAATAAAATTGTGCATATTGCGGCAGCAAGAGCAAAGGCAAACAAAGAAGTCAACTAGCCGGAAAACTAAAAAGTAATTCTCAAGATAGATAACTGATTCTGTCTGTCGGTAGATAATATCACATAGCAGATGCTTTAAAGTGAGCGCCGATCGACCGCCAGCTCAGACCGCAAGACATAGAAACGACTCATAGATGGAACCTTGGCAAACCCCGCAAACTAATTTAACCGACGTTCCGATCGCCGAGGAACTGTCGCGCCGCAACCCTCGACCGCACGATCTCACAGCAGAAAACCGAGCGCTGCAAATTCTGGCCCGAAAACTGGCAGCGGAACCGGGCACGCTGTTCGAGACACTGGTGGCGACCGCCCGAGATTTGTGCGGCGCAGGCAGCGTCGGAGTCTGCTTGGTCGAAGAAAAGGCCACTTCAGAACAAATATATCGTTGGGAAGCCTTGGCGGGCGCGTGGGAAGCCGCAGAACAGACAAACAAACCTGCGACAATGCGTTTTTTAGGAACAGGTCTAGACTGGCAAACTCCCCAGCTTTACTTGCATCCAGAACAATACTTTCCCGACTTGCAGCAGCTCGGAAAGCCGATCGCCGAAGCGTTAGCCGTGCCGCTGCTTCTGGAAAATCAACTGCTGGGGGCAATCTGGATCGTCTCTCACGATTCCGGACACCAGTTCGATGCCGAAGACTTGCGGATCGCGATCGCGCTAGCAGACTTTGCCGTTGCCGCTTTGCAGATCGATCGCGCCTTTCGCGCCAAAGAAGCGCTGCGCGATCGCGAAGAACGCTGGCAGTTGGCCTGTGCCGGCAGCAGCGACGGCATTTGGGACCACAACCTGCAAACAAATTGCTTTGTAATCAGCGATCGGTGTTTAGAGATATTGGAACGCGATCGCGAAGAATTCACAGACTTCAGCCAATATTTGAGCTGGATTCATCCCGACGATTTGGAAAAAGTGCAAAGCACTTGGCAGCAGCACTTGCAGCGAGAAACCCCGCATTACTGCTGCGAGTACCGCATTCGCTGTCGGGACGGGCGCTACAAATGGGTTTTAGCCAGAGGCAGAGCAATTTGGGACGAGTCGGGCAATCCCGTGCGCGCTGCGGGTTCCCTGACAGATATCAGCGATCGCAAACAAGCTGAAACAGCATTCCAACAAAGCGAAGAACGTTTGAGCGTCGCCATCGAAGGCTCCGGCATGGCAACCTGGGATCTAGACGCGCGCACAAATCGAGTAATTTGGTCGGCGAACCATTTCAAGATTTTCGGCTGCGAACCGACACCCGACGGCGAAACTACGATCGCAGCGTGGAAAAAGTGCGTGCATCCAGACGACTTAAAGCGAGTCTTGCAAGCAGTCGAGACAGCTCGCCAAACGCGATCGCTCTACTCGATCGAATACCGCATCATCCGCGCCGACAGCCAAGAAATGCGATGGTTGAGCGTGTTCGGGCGATATCTCTACGACAGCGAAGGCGAAGCAGTGCGGTTTATCGGAGTAGTATTTGATATTACCGATCGCAAAAAAGCCGAACTCGCCCTGCACGAGAGCGAGCAAACCGTGCGCCGCCAACTTGCAGAGATCGAGTCGCTGTACCAAACAACTCCCGTGGGTTTGGCCGTGTTAGACACAGATTTGCGGTTCGTGCGGCTCAACCAGCGACTGGCAGAAATTAACGGCCTCTCCGTCGAAACGCACATCGGCCGCACCGTGCGCGAAATTGTCCCGGATTTGGCAGACAGCGCCGAATCTTTGTTGCGCCGCATTCTCGAAACCGGAGAACCGATACGCAATTATGAAATCAGCGGTGAAACGGCCTCTCAACCCGGTGTTGTCCGCACTTGGATCGAGAATTGGTGGCCGCTCAAAGACGCGGGCGGAGAGATTGTTGCGATCAATGTTGTAGTGCAGGAAATTACCGATCGCAAACAAGCCGAACTCGATTTGCTAGCAAGCAACGAGCGCTTTGAGTTAGCGACAAGGGCGATCGACGGCATCGTGTTTGAGTGGGATTTCGCAGCCAACACAGTTTACCGTTCCGAGGGACTCTTCTCCCTGATCGGCGTCCGTGCAGAGGATGCGCCGACAGCACCAGAGTGGTGGAGAGAACGCATCGAACCCGTCGATTTGGCGCGCATCGAGCAGGCAGGAGCCGAATCAATTTTAAAACAGGAGCGCTACGAAGGCGAGTACCGAGTCAGGCACGAAGACGGGCGCTGGATCGACGTTTGGGAGCGCGGCTGCATCATCCGCAACCCGCAAGGCGAAGCGACTAAACTTGTCGGCTTCACCACCGATATCAGCAAGCGCAAACAAGCAGAAGCCGCACTGCGCGATCGCGAAAACCATCTAGAGTTAATTCTCGACAGCGCCAAAGACTACGCCATCTTCACCCTCGACACCGACGGACGCGTTACCAGTTGGAACGCAGGCGCAGAGAGAATGCTGGGCTACGGGGAAGCCGAAATCGTCGGCTGCGACGGACGGATCGTCTTCACCCCAGAAGACTCCGCAGCCGGAAAGCCGGAACTCGAAAGACACCTCGCCCTGACTCAGGGAAAAGCAGTAAACGAGCGCTGGCACGTCCGCCAAGACGGCAGCCGCTTTTGGGGCAGCGGGCTGGTGATGCCCCTGCGCGGCGCAGCAGGCCAAGTGCAAGGTTTCCTCAAAATCATGCAAGACAAAACCGAGCGCCGGCAAATAGAAGAAGCGCTGCGGCAAAGCGAAAATCGCTACCGCACCCTCGCCGATGCCGTCCCGCAATTAATGTGGATCAACACCGCCGACGGCAGGTTACAGTTTTGCAACCTGCACTGGCAAAGGTACACGGGCATAGTGCCAGCAGAACTGCCGGTGGCAAAGCCGGTGCTGCAATTATTTCATCCTGACGATCTCGAAACAGTTGTCGCTACCCGGAACCAGGCGATTCAAGCAGGGGAATCCTACGAATTCGAGTGTCGGGTGCGCAGGTTTGACGGCACTTTCCGCTGGCATCTAGCGCGAGTTGTCCCCGTCAAAGACAGCGGGGGACAGGTGGTGCAATGGGTGGGCATCGGCATTGATATTGACGATCGCTTCCGAGCCGAAGAAAGTTTAGCAGAAAGCGACCGCCGCTTCCGCTTTTTGGCTGAGTCGCTGCCCCACCTGATTTGGAATGTAGATGCTGCCGGGGAAATTCGCTTTGCCAATCAAAAATGGTCGGAATATCTGGGAATGTCTTACGAAGAAGCCGCTCAAAACCATTGGGAATCCCTAGTGCCGCCCTCGGATTTGGCAGAATGTTTTGCCCGCTGGCAAGAATGTCAAATCACCGGAGCAGATTATCAAGCTGAGTTCCGCCTGCGGCGGGCTGCAGACCAAATGGAACGCTGGCATTTGTCCCGCGCCGTGCCAATTAGGGGCCGAGACGGCGAGATTGTCGAGTGGATCGGCACGAATACCGATATTCACGATCGCAAAATCGCCCAACTCAACGAGCAGTTTCTGTCGGCGCTGGAACTCCGCTTAGTCCAGCAATCTAACCCCGCAGAAATGCTGTGGGAAGCCCAGCACAGTCTGGGAGAATATTTACAGGTCGATCGCTGCGTGTGGCACGAAATCGATCTCGAAGCCGATCGGGCAATTGTCCGGCAAGACTGGCACCAGCCCGAGCTTGCCAGTCTTGCTGGCACCTATCAAATCTCCGACTTTAAGAGCCAAGAACAGCAAGCTCTCTGTATGGCCGGTCAAACAGTTGTCATCTCAGATATCGCTAATGACCCGCATACAGCACCTGCGGTCGATAACTACGGTGCCGTTTCCGTTCGCGCTTTGGTCGAGGTTCCCTGCCTTCAGGAAGGGCGCTGGGTGGCGATTTTGGTGGTGACATCGCAGGCGGTGCGACACTGGCGGCCGGATGAAATTTCGCTGGTGCAAGAAGTGGTGGCTCGCCTCTGGCCTGCGATCGGGCACGCGCGAGCCGTGCAGGAACTTCACGAAAGCGAGGATCGGTTCCGCGCTCTAGCTGACAACATCGCTCAGTTGGCCTGGATGACAGATCCCGCAGGCTGGATTTTCTGGTACAACCAGCGCTGGTTTGACTACACCGGCACCACAAGAGAAGAAATGCAGGGCTGGGGCTGGCAGCAGGTGCACCACCCGGAACACGTCGATCGGGTTGTCGCAAAATTTAGGCGCTGCATTGAAACAGGCGAACTTTGGGAAGATACTTTCCCCCTGCGCGGCAAAGACGGATCTTACCGCTGGTTTCTCTCCCGCGCCGTGCCGATTCGCGACGAACAAGGCAATGTGCTGCGCTGGTGCGGCACCAACACCGACATTACCGATCGCCTCACAGCAGAAGCAGAACGGGAACGCCTGCTAGCTCTCGAAAAGGCCGCCAGAGAGGAAGCAGAACGCGCTAACCGCGTCAAAGACGAATTTTTGGCTGTTTTGTCCCACGAATTGCGGACTCCCTTAAACCCGATTATCGGCTGGGCGAAGCTGCTGCGATCGAACTGTCTCACACCCCAAAAGCAGAGTTACGCCCTAGAGACGATCGAGCGCAACGCCAAACTGCAAACCCAGTTAATCGAAGATTTGCTCGACGTGTCGGGAATTCTGCAAGGCAAGGTCAGCTTGAATATTGTACCTGTGGATTTGGCAGGGGCGATCGCCGCGGCGATTGACACTGTGCGCCTGTCGGCGGAAGTTAAATCGATTCAAATCTGCACTCAATTTGCACCGGATATCGGTAGGGTGTTGGGCGATGCGGCCCGACTTCAGCAAGTAGTGTGGAATTTGCTGTCAAATGCCGTCAAGTTCACGCCGCCCGGAGGCAAAATCGCAGTCAAGCTCGTTAGCGCAGCCCTCGAAGAGGATCGCATTGACACCGATGCCCAAATTACTGTCACCGATACCGGAAAAGGTATTTCTGCAGATTTTCTGCCCTGCGTATTCGACTATTTCCGCCAAGCTGACAGCACGTTCACGCGCAAGTTTGGCGGATTGGGTTTAGGATTGGCGATCGTCCGCCATCTCGTCGAGCTCCACGGCGGCACGGTGAAAGCCGACAGTCCAGGCGAAGGACAAGGCGCTACCTTTACCGTCAGGATACCCCTGATGCCCGTACAACCTCCGGCAAGTCCTGCCCAGACTGCGCCGCAGGAATCTTTCAATTTGAGCGGTATCCGGGTGTTAGCGGTGGATGATGATGCTGATGCGCGAGATTTGGTAGTTTTTCTGCTTGAGGATTGCGGCGCGTGCGTGACAGCAGTTTCTAACGCCGACGATGCTTTGGCGGTTTTAACTCAGTCTGTCCCGGATCTGCTGCTGAGCGATATTGGAATGCCCGATACCGACGGTTATATGTTGATGCGGCAGGTGCGGGCTCTGCCGCCGGAGCAAGGGGGACTGGTGCCGGCGATCGCCCTTACCGCCTATGCTGGAGAAATTGACTACCGGCTGGCCCTGGCTGCTGGGTTCCAGCGGCATCTGGCTAAGCCTTTAGATCCCGATCAGTTGGTGCAGGCGATGTTGGATTTGCTCGCGGATCGATCGGGCGAAAATACTGTTTAAACTGTTTTTTGCTGCTATAAATCTTTATTTAACGAACCGCGAAGGCGCGAAGAACGCGAAGAAAGAAGAAGAAGAAGAAGAAGAAGTAATCGTAGGCTGCGTCGCCGTTAAAAATCCCTCAAGAAAAACAGACAATCTCCTAGGGACGCACCGGGGATCTTCCATCGTTAAGCAAACAACCATCAGTTTCACTCTCGATCGACAATTACGCGGGTTCGATACTATTGAGAAATACATAAAAATAGGTTTGGTCGTTCGGAATGCAAGTCCTCACTTTTCTGAGAAATAATACCAATTTAAAACGAAATAACAGTATTTTTGTCCCCCTCCTTTACAAGGGGGGTCTTCGAGTGTTGCACGATTTTAGAAAAATGGTATAAAGTCCTGAATGCAAACCCATCGATCGTGCCTCATCTCAAATAAAAAAAACCCACAGATGGAGGTTTTTTGATGATTGTTGGCGCTATTCGGACAGGTTAAAACATCCTGTCCCTGCATGGTGTCCACAGCCGCTTGACTGAAGCATTAGCGGTAGTCGGTGCGAACTGCGGGGTCTCTCTCGCCCGTTGTTGTAGTTGTGTAGCGGACATTTTCTTCGCGTTTTTTGGGCATCAAACCCAACAAACCGGACAAGCCGAGCAAGCCCAACCATCCCCAGTCAAAATCGCGATCGGTCTCGGCATTGTATACATCGGAGCGGGGAGTGGTAGTTGTGGTGGTGGTGCTGTTAGTACCGGGAGCTGTATTGGTCTGAGCCGAGGCTGGCAGATGAGCTGGTGCAATGGCTAAACCAGCAGCGATAATACCTGCACCGATTGCTTTGGATAAATCAGAACGTTTCATAATTCAAATGCTCTCTGTTGGCAAAATTCTTTAACTATCACCACTTTATCGATCGGCTATTAAAGTTAAATCCATCTGTAGCAGTAAACTTTGCTAAATTCCACCTATTACTACAGATTGATATCCAATTTTTAGCAGCCGCACCAAATTCAGCACGGCTCGCTGATGCCCCAACAGCACTTCACAGGGCGTGTCTCCTGTCGTTTGCGGTGGCATCGGTATTGTTCAAACAGTCCGCAATCGGCAGTCAACAGTCAACAATCAAACAGATAATGTACTGTTGGCAAAAAAAGGTAAACTCAGATATTGCACGGACAACAGTTAAAAGTCGATCGACGGAGATAAAAACAAATTGGGAATAGAGCTGCGCAGCTACGTATTTCTAGACAACTTGCAGCCGCAGCACGCAGCATACATCGGCACGATCGCCGCTGGATTCTTGCCGCTGCCGGGGGATGCGTCGCTGTGGATAGAAATCTCGCCCGGTATCGAAATTAACCGAATTACCGATGTCGCCCTCAAATCAGCCTCCGTGCGCCCCGGAGTGCAGATAGTCGAGCGCTTGTACGGGCTGCTGGAAGTACACTCGGGCCAGCAGGGGGAAACCCGGGCCGCAGGCAAAGCAATTCTAGAATTCATCGGAGTCCGCAGAGAAGAATGTATCAAGCCGCGGGTGATTTCCAGCCAAATTATCCGCAACATCGACCCCCACCAAACGCAATTAATCAACCGCAGCAGGCGCGGACAGTTGCTGCTGGCCGGACAAACGCTTTACGTCTTAGAAGTAGAACCGGCTGCCTATGCAGCGCTGGCGGCCAATGAAGCAGAAAAAGGCGCATCTATTAACATCTTAGAGGTTCAGGCTGTGGGAAGTTTCGGACGGCTTTACCTCGGCGGAGCAGAACGAGATATTATAGCAGGTTCTCAGGCAGCAATTGCGGCGGTGGAAAGCGTGACGGGCCGGGAAAATCCAGCAGTTTTCGGCCGCAAGGAATAGCCGTTAAAGGAGATGCAATTATGGCAAATACACAGCATTTAGCGCTGCTCAAAAAAGGTGCAGTTACTTGGATTGAATGGAGAAATCTCAACCCCAATATAGAACCGGATCTAAGCGAAGCTGACCTCGCCGAAGCCAACCTCAGAGGCGCGCAATTTTGGCGGTCGAACCTTTTTAAAATAGACTTGTTTAAGGCTAAATTAATTTCTGCCAACCTCGCCGAATCCAACCTCAGTTTAGCAAATCTTGCCGGAGCGCAACTGCTCGAAACTAATTTAATTAAAGCAAATTTAACTGGAACAAACCTGCGAGAGGCCGACCTCAGAGGAGCGGATTTGAGCGGTGCTAATTTAATTGGGGCAGATATCAGCGCTGCGAATCTCCAACAAACCGATTTTGGAGATGCGAATTTAATCGGTGCGGTGATGTTTCGAGTTAATGCGATCGGCGCGAACTTCAATCATGCTAATCTCAGTCAAGCAAATCTCACTCAAGCAGAATTGATTGAAGCGCATTTTTACGCAGCCAATTTCTCTAAATCTAACCTCACTGAAGCTCACTTTACTGGAGCATATCTTTTTAAGGCAAATTTGTGTTTAGCTGAGTTGAGCGCAGCCGATTTGCGGTGGTCAAACCTCGGCAAAGCTGACTTGAGAGGGGCGAATTTGACCGGGGCCAATCTCAGAGGAGCGAATTTGGCAGGAGCTAATCTGAGCGGCGCTCATTTGAAAAAAACGATCGTGCCTGACGGCAGTATTGTTTCATCATAAGTTTATCAAGTAGGGACACGGCATTGCCGTTTCCCTACGAGGATCGAGGACACGGCAATGCCGTTTCCCTCCCCCAAAATAATCGCTGGCGCTCGCGAGAGATGTAACTATCGCCCTATTAATTGTAGGGACACGGCAGTGCCGTTTCCTGACTGCGGGTAATATGAATTCCGATGCAGCCGGAAACTTATACCGAACCGGCCGATTAATTTCCACCGGCCGGCGATACTTGATAAAGTCCTCTGACGGGGCCTGGAGCTGTCTGCGAATCTTGCTGCTCTCTTTGAGGTACAAACGGCTCTTGGACTGCGCTCCCTGGGGGAAAACAACCGCTGGGTTGAGGGGCTAGCTGGCAAGCGGCGGGCAGCGCCATGACTGAGGAATCGAAGGGATTGACGGCATCCGGGACGCGGAGAATCGGATCGCTGGACACTTGCCGCTGCATTACTCGTCGGTAGAGGCCGTTGACGCGGCTGGCATCCCGCTCTATTTCTTTTTCGGGAAAGGCAACAACGCCGCTCGGTGCACCGATGCCTAAATAGTCGCCCAGATAACCTTGCAAGCTGACGTTGTGGTAAAAGTCTCCAGATGCTTCAAAGAATTGTCTGTTGAAGTCGTCGCCGATCGGGTGAAATCGAGCTGGTTCTGCTTGAGCTGGTTTGACGGATGCGATTGCGGCAGAGGCGATAGCGAGAATCAACGCGCCGCTCAGGCTTTTTAAGTTTTGAATCATATATTTAGGCCTCCTCAATTAATTCCGATTCCACTATAGACTGATTATCGGCGGATTATTGGTGTTTTTTACACGGTGTTAGTTATGAATGCTGCTGATTTAAAGGTGTTGCGCGATCGGCTTTTGGATTTGCTGTGCGAGTTTGCGTACAAACAAGGTGATTTTGTGCTGTCTTCGGGACAGCAAAGTTCCTATTACATTAACTGCAAACCGGTGACGCTGCATCCAGAAGGTGCTTTGGCGACGGGGAAGTTGCTGTTTTCGATGCTGGCGGCGGATGTGGACGCTGTGGCTGGTTTGACTTTGGGTGCCGATCCGATTGTAACTGCGGTGAGTGTAGTTTCAGCTTTGGGCGATCGACCGATACCAGCTTTGATTGTCAGAAAGGAAGCCAAAGGACACGGGACAATGGCGTATATTGAGGGCCCAGCGCTGTCTGAGGGCGCGAATGTGGTGGTTTTGGAGGATGTGGTAACGACGGGTAAATCGGCTATGCAGGCGGTGGAGAGGCTGCGGGGAGCTGGTTATAAGGTCGATCGAATTTTGTCTCTGATCGATAGAGAGCAAGGTGGGGCCGAGTTTTATCGCTCTGTTGGATTGGAATTTGAGGCGGTTTTTACGATCGAGGATCTGCAAAAGTGGATGGCTAGCAAGTCCTAAGATTCAGTGAACCGCGAAGGCGCAAAGAACGCGAAGGAAGAGAAAGAAAAAGATGCTGTTCTGACTTCGCGCTCTTCGTGTCTTCGCGGTTCGATCGTTCCGATCCAATCATATTTTGTATAACATATAAGTTTTCACCCGTCTACTTAATCGCTATGCAAAAAATCCGTTTCATAGACTTATTCTCAGGAATAGGCGGCATGAGATTAGGCTTTGAAGCCGCCGCTCGTTCCTTGAATCTGGAAACAGAATGCGTATTAAGCAGCGAAATCAATCCCGACGCTCAATTAGTTTACCAGACAAATTTTGGCGACACACCTTTAGGCGACATCCGACTAATTGACCAACTCCCAGAACATGAAATTTTACTAGCAGGATTTCCCTGCCAGTCTTTCTCCTACGCAGGCAAAAAAGCAGGCTTTGGAGACACCAGAGGCACGCTATTTTTTGAGATTGCCCGGTTAATCGATACCTTTAAACCTCAAGCATTTATTTTCGAGAACGTGCGGGGGCTTGTCAGCCACGACGGCGGCAGAACCCTCGAAACTATTAAGGACGAAATCAAAAGCCGAGGTTACAGCTTCGATTATTTTTTGCTCAACAGCTCTAACTTTAGCTTACCTCAGAACCGCGTCCGAGTTTACCTAGTCGGAATTTTAAATGCTTCGCCCCAATTAGGGTTAGTTTCCGACTTAGGCCCAAAAGATTCGCATTCCTGCAGTCATCAACAGCTATCGTTATTTTCCCCGTTAAGTAAACCTGTCACAGTTGCAGATATTTTAGAAGAGCATCCCGATGCAAAATACGATTGTTCGCCAGAATTTGTCAAGGCTTTGAAACAAATCGTTAACAACGATCTCGATCGCTTGCACGGAATGCGGCTAATTGACTATCGCGGCGGCAATTCGATTCATTCTTGGGAATTGGGTTTGCGAGGCGAGTGCAGTTTAGACGAAATAGAATTAATGAATCTTTTTATCTTGAAAAGGCGCAATAAAGAATTTGGGCATCACCAAGATGGCAAGCTATTAACTAAACAGCAAATAGCTACTTTTTTTGCTCATCCCAATCTCGATGAAATTCTGGATTCCTTGGTAACAAAAAAGTATTTACAGCGCAACAACGAGCTTTACAAACCTGTATCCGGTAACTTTTCCTTTGAAGTATATAAGTTTCTCGATCCAGCTAAGATTTCTGTCACAGTTGTTGCTAGCGATGCCAATAGATTAGGAGTTTACCATAATCACCGAGTCCGCAGAATTACTCCCCGTGAAGCAGCCCGTTTACAGGGTTTTCCAGATGATTTTAGTCTGCATTCCAATGATGATAAAGCCTATCATCAAATGGGAAATAGTGTCAGTGTCAATGTAGTGACAACTGTTGCTCAAGAAGTTATCCAGAATGTCTTGTATTCTGCAAAGCCAGTTGCTTTGCAAAATGCAGTTTGATCGGCATCAAGCAGGGAATTTATTACTCTGGGGTTGAGGAAGTGCGATCGCCCGCACCGAATATCCAATCCACACTGACTGTAAAATCAGGAAAGGCGATCGGTGCAACTTCTTGACCAGCATACAACTTTAGTATTAAACTATAACCGTTTGGTGTTGGTTGGCGGTAGACTTCCAAGCAGTTTTCAACTAAATTGACCAGCCAAATCTCTTGAATGAGCGATCGGGCATAAATAGGAATTTTGACATCTCTGTCATTATCAACCGTACTGTCAGCTACCTCTACTAAAAGTAACACTTCTGAGGGAACTGGATGTGCTGTCTCGTAATCATCATCGCAAAATTGAAGCAATACCACATCAGGCTGCGGTTCAGTACGTTCGCTTAACTGAACTGGGTTTTGGACATCAACAATAACTGTATCTTCTGGTAATCGGTGGAAAAGTCGGTTGAGTCGTCTCACAGCCGTTGCGTGACGAGTTCCAATAGCAGCCATTTGAATAATTTCTCCTTCAATGAGCTCAACGCGATCCGTTTCAGAAAGAATCCCTGTCTCACTCATCAAGTGATATTCTTTCACGGTAAATAGCCGTCTTTGAAGTTGAACGGACATCGCGATTCTCCTTTGCAGAAACTCCTTTTAATATAACATTAAGTAAGGTGCGCAGTGCGCACCCTACGAACACAATTAGCTTTGGGCTACAGGTTCCTTAGCCAAAAACTTCTCTAATTCTGTCAAAGCATCGGCATCAACCTTAGTCTGCATCGGGCAGAACTTAGGCCCGCACATCGAACAGAATTCAGCAGTTTTGTAGATATCGGCCGGCAAAGTTTCATCGTGATATTCCTTTGCTCTTTCTGGATCTAACGACAGCTCAAATTGACGGTTCCAATCGAAGTTGTAACGCGCTTTCGAGAGTTCATCGTCTCTGTCTCGCGCGCCCGGACGACCCCGCGCAATATCCGCAGCGTGAGCCGCAATTTTATAGGCAATCAGCCCGTTTCTGACATCCTCAGCATTCGGCAAACCGAGGTGTTCCTTCGGCGTTACGTAGCACAGCATTGCAGTACCGTACCAACCGGCCATCGCCGCGCCGATCGCCGATGTGATATGGTCGTAACCGGGAGCAATATCTGTCACCAACGGCCCCAAAACATAGAAAGGAGCTTCGGAACATTCCTCCATTTGTTTCTTGACATTAAACTCAATTTGATCCATCGGCACGTGACCCGGGCCTTCCACCATTACCTGCACGTCATGTTCCCAAGCTTTGCGAGTTAATTGTCCCAAAGTTTTGAGTTCGGCTAATTGAGCTTCATCGGACGCATCGTGAGTGCAACCGGGGCGCAAAGAATCTCCCAAACTAAACGAAACATCGTATTTTTTGAAGATTTCAATGATGTCGTTAAAGTGAGTGTAGAGGGGATTTTGTTTGTGGTGGTGCAGCATCCACCGCGCCAAAATGCCGCCGCCGCGAGAGACAATTCCAGTCAGCCGATTTTTTACTAATGGCAAATGTTCGATCAGAATTCCGGCGTGAATTGTTTGGTAATCTACGCCTTGTTGAGCGTGTTTTTCGATGATGTGCAGAAAGTCATTCGGTGTCAGACTTTCCATGTTACCGTGAACACTTTCTAAAGCTTGGTAAATCGGTACAGTACCGATCGGCACCGGTGAAGCTTTAATGATAGTAGTGCGAATTTCATCGAGATTGCCGCCGCCGGTGGACAAGTCCATCACAGTATCAGCGCCGTATTTGACTGCTAGTTTCAGCTTGTCAACTTCTTCTTCCATATTGGAAGAGTTGGGAGATGCACCGATATTAGCATTGACTTTGCACTTGGAGGCAATGCCGATCGCCATCGGTTCTAAATTCGGGTGATTGATGTTAGCCGGAATAATCATCCGTCCCCGCGCCACTTCAGCGCGGATCAGTTCGGGCGGGAGATTTTCTCGCTTAGCGACGTAGTGCATTTCTTCAGTAATCACACCTTGGCGGGCGTAGTGCATTTGAGATACATTGCTCTGCCCGCTACGCTTAGCGATCCATTCGGTACGCATATTTTATTTCCTTGATAAACAGCTTCCCTCCGCTGGTATTACCCAGACTCAGGTTCTAAGGGTGTTTTCTCAGCCCGGATTTTCGGGCACCCCTAGCTAAGCTGTTAATAGTACCACTGATGCCTGTACCAGATGAAAGCAGTTAAGGAAATCTTAATAAGGATGACGGGTGATATCAATTCCGGTTGCACCGGAATGACAGTTGACAGTTGACAGTTGACAGTTGACAATTAACTTTAATTTACCATTCCGATGCTAACGGATTTGATATCAGGAGATCGGGAGTGCGATCGACCTCAAATTAACAACCGAAAAAAACCTCACACTTCATCAGGATCGATCCCCATTTCGCGCAATTTTGCTGCTAGGCGATCGGCGCGTTGTTTTTCTTCCTCCGCGCGAAGGTGTTCTTCTTCAGCGCGAAGGTATTCTTCTCCAGCGCGGAGGCGTTCTCGTTCCGCCCGCAGGCTTTCTTCTCGAGCGCGTTCCTCCCCAACTAACAGCAAATTCCCTTCACTATCCCACCAACGCAACCAAGGCAAATTCATCTCATCATATTCACCTTGCCAAATTCCCAACTCAACTCCAAGCTGAGGAATCGGATAGTGACCGCGCTCATTTGCACTCATTAGCTGATAGCGATTATCCTCTAAATGATACATTTCTACAGCCGCTTTTTTCACTTCATAAATCCCGTAATAAGGTACGCGGATCGCCTGTTCGTAAACCCAAAATTTGCCCACCTTTTGTTCTTCTGGTTGACCTGGTTCGGGAGGCGGAGTTTTATCTCGTTCTTCTGAACCGTTCCCCGACACAAATTCCAAAACAATCAGCGGTGCAACGTATTCTTTCCACAACACGTAAGAACGCCGCACCTCACCATTTAATAGTGGGGGAACATTCGGCACGTAAAACCAATCGGGCGCTTCGGCACCGCGTTCGAGAGGGTCGGTCAAACGCCAATAAATCCCGCAATCTTGACCGATTCGGTAGCGTCCGTCAGGATGAATTTGTTGCAGTATTGGTCGGATTGAATCAGTGAGAATAATGCTTTGAGGAAGTTCTTGAAAGTTTTTCACAAAAGTACCGTCCGACTCTGGTAATTCAGTGTGGTCTGGGAGATGCGTGACTTCCAATTCAAATGATTTGGCAATAGTCATAGAACTTGCGCGCTATTTGAGGAATTAAACTTATTATAACTACTGCGGGTTAATCTCCCAAACCCAAGATTAAATCAACACTCACTGCAAAAGCCGGAAAAGCCAGCGGTGAAACCATTTCTCCCCGTCCCAACCTTTGCACTGAAGTATAACCAGTTGCCGTCGGAAAACGGTAAACTTCTAAACAATTAGCTTCTAAATCCCACAACCAGACTTCCTGAATTCCAGAACGTGCATAGTTAGGTACTTTCACATCACGGTCGAAATTAACCGTACTATCAGAAACTTCTACCAACAGCAATACTTCTGAGGGGATTGGATGTGCTGTTTCGTAGTAGTCAGCACGAGGTTGGAGCAATACAACATCTGGCTGAGGCTCAGTTCTTTCCGTTAACTGGATCGGGTCTTGAACACCTATAATCGCACGTCTTCTCTCCAGATCGTAAAACACCGCGATCAGGCGCTTGACACAACTTGCGTGACGAGTACCAATTGCAGCCATTTGAATGATTTCTCCTTCTATAAGTTCTACTCGGTCATCTTCACCAAAAACACCAGCCTCATTCATCAGGTGGTATTCTTTGACTGTAAATAGCCGTCTTTGCGTCTGAACAGACATAAATATTCTCCTTTTTTGGCAGTTAGCTTAAGTTTACTTATTTTTGCTTCTAATATGCTAGCTACTGTTAAGACCTCCTAGCCCAAGATTAAATCAACACTCACTTGAAAATCAGGAAAAGCTAGTGGTGAAACAATTTCTCCCCGCTCAAATCTTTGGATTGAAGTATAGCCATTTGCCGTCGGCTCGCGGTAAACTTCCAAACAATTAGCCTCAAGATTCCACAACCAGACTTCCTGAATCCCAGAACGAGCATAGTTAGGTACTTTGACATCGCGATCGAAATTAACCGTACTATCAGAAACTTCAACTAATAGCAAAACTTCTGACGGTATTGGATGCGCTGTGGCGTAGTAGTCAGCACGAGGTTGGAGCAATACCACATCTGGTTGAGGCTCGGTACGTTCAGTTAACTGAATTGGGTTTTGGATAGCAAAAGTAGCCAAATCTTCGGGAATCAAGCTGAATCGCCGCGCCAGACGGTTTACACAACTTGCGTGACGAGTACCAATTGCAGCCATTTGGATAATTTCTCCTTCTATTAGTTCCAATCGTTCATCTTCACGCAAAATACCAGCCTCACTCATCAGGTGATATTGTTGGACTGTAAATAGCCACCTTTGAAGCTGAACAGACATAACTATTCTCCTTATTGGAAACTTACCTAAATTTACCATAAAAAAAACCGCCCCAAACAGAGCGGTTAAAAGAGGAAAGATTTAGATGACAAACCTTATCGAAAAAGCATTTAACTACTTGCAAACATATTAGTAGAGCAAGGATTGCTCGCCCTACTAACAGTCTTAAAGCAGAGTAATTGCAGTAGAAGCCGGAGCGCCGATCGATCCTGGGCCAAAACCTAAATTCACTACACCGCCAGTCAAACCGGGAGCATTATTCAGTGTGAGGGTGACGCTAGTTTGACCGGGATTAAAGTTCACCGCACCGCCAGAAGGACTGGGACTAAACGGCCCGATAATATTGAAATCTACATTGTTCACAGGTTGGCCGCCGCCTGGAGCAACAATCAAAAAGTCGATCGAACTTGAAACCCCAGTATTGCCGCTGCGGTTAATCGTGAAAGTTCCAGCAGCGCCGTCAGCAACAGAACCCGGAGAGGAACCGTAGGAGAAGAAAGTAGGAGGCACAGCAGTAGTATCGACGATCGACAAAACGGCTGCTGAAGGACTCGCCAAACTACCGCCGCTCAAGAACAAATTCACCGTCTCAGTAGGCTCTGTGAGGCTGTCAAACAAAGTTTGAACCGGCACCTGCGCGCTAGCTTGTCCCGGTGCAAAATTCACCGCTTGAACAACAGCCGTGTAATCCGGTGCAGAACCGGCAGCCAAAGCAGTACCGTCACCTGTACGGAACAAAATCGTAGCAGGTACCGACAGGTCGCCACCGCGATTGATTGTTACCGGAGCAGTTTGGCCTTCATTGGCGCTGTAAGTAGCAGCACTGAAGAAAAACGTGTTTTGACCCGGAGTCGGAGTCGGCGCAGGCGTGGGAGTCGGCGCAGGCGTGGGAGTTGGAAAAGGCGTCGGAGTCGGAAAAGGAGTCGGTGTCGGTGTCGGAGTTGGGACGGGCGGCACATCCTGAATCGTCAAGATGGATGGATTGCTGCCCACATTACCGCCGCTGAGCACCAAATTCACCGTTTCCACCGGTTCCAGCATCATGTCGCTCAAAGCCGAAATCGTGAAACTAGCGCTATTTTGCCCCGCTGCAAAATTCAGGGAACCCGCAGCCACAGTGTAATCAGGTGCAGTCCCGCTAGATAATGCCGAACCGTCAACAGTAGCGTAGCCGATCGTCGCCGCACCCGTGCCGCCCGATCGAGTAACGTCAATAGTAGCCACACCGCCTTCATTCACCGTGTAACTCTGCTGGCTGAATTGGAAAACACTCGCAGGCGTGGGAGTCGGCGCAGGCGTGGGAGTCGGCGCAGGAGTCGGAGTCGGCGTCGGAGTCGGCGCGATAACGGCGTCGGAAATCCCCAGAATTGTTGCAGGTAGAGTACCCAGAGTTGCAGCGCCTACGGGAGCTTGAAGCTGCAAAATCGCCGTTTCAGTTCCCTCAGCGATACCGTCAGCGACGAGATTAAAGCCGATCGTCTTGGGCGAAGTTTCCCCGTCAGCAAAACTTACCGTTTGGGGCTGTGCAACATTGTAGTCAGCAGAGCTGGCTTGACCGCTAGCTCCGCCCGGAGAGACAGTATAGTTGACAGAAACTGCGCCTTGGCTGCCGCCCGTGCGGGTAACTTGCACGGTAGCACTGTCGCCTTCAGTGCCGTTGAAAGTAGGCTGGCTGAAGTTGAGAACTCCGCCGGGGGGAGTTGGTGTCGGCGTTGCAGGTACTGTTGGCTGGTCGGAAATGCCAAAAATCGCTGCAGGTAGAGTGCCTAAAGTCGCGCCGCCAACCGGAGGCAGCAGTTGTAAAAGCGCTGTTTCGGTTCCTTCTGTTAAGGCGTCAGTTTTGAGATTGAAAGTGATTTGAGCCGCAGTTTGTCCGTCTGCAAAGCTAACTGTTTGAGCGGGGGAGACGCTGTAATCGTCACCATTCGCGCCGTTGACTGCGCTGGGATTGATGATGTAGTTTGCCGATACTGCGCCTTGAGTGCCACCGGTGCGCGTGACGTTGACAGTGACGTTATTTCCTTCTGTGCCGCTGTAGGTGGGCTGGCTGAAGTTCAAGACGCCGGCACCCTGAACGGGTGTCGGGGTGGGGGCTGGTGTCGGAGTCGGTGTCGGAGTCGGTGTCGGAGTCGGTGTCGGGAATCCGGCTAATTGGAACCAGGCGGGATTGGCGCTCAGTTCGGCTGCGGTTTTGCCTTGGATGTTGACTAAATACTCGCCGGTGCCGGTATCGCGAATCAGAGTATTGCCGATCGCAATCCCATTCGATCCTGTACCGTCAATAAACTGCAAATCGCTGAATTGGATGCCGCCGAACAGTTGGATGACATCGTTTCCTGCAACTCGGAAGTCGGTAATCACATCGGCATCGGAGACTCCGGGGCCGCCTGTGGTCGATGTGGGCCTGCCGTCGCCGACTCGCCCGATCGCAAAAATGTCATTTCCGCCGCCGCCGCTCATGGTATCAGAACCGAGGTCGCCGTAGAGCAAGTCGTCGCCGAGGTCGCCTAGAATCAAGTCGTTATTCTTGCCGCCGAACATCGTGTCATTATCTTTGCCGCCGAACAGACTATCGTTGCCATCGTTGCCGAATACGCTATCGCGGCCGATGTCGCCTCTAACCAAGTCATCGCCTTTGCCGCCGTAAACTTGGTCGTTGTCTTTGCCGCCAAAAACGCTGTCATTGCCTTCATTGCCGTTGACAATATCATTGCCGGGGCCGCCGAACAGCAGGTCGTTTCCTGACGCTGCATTGATCGCATCATTTCCATCTAGCCCGCTGATGGTGTCGTCGCCCAGCAAGTTTCCCAGCCCAATTAGGCGACCGTCTGGTAAAAGTCCCGGCATCACATCGGGGCCGAGAGTTCCTGTTATGTTTGCCATTTTTTTTAACTCCACAGGTTAATTTTTTTTTGCTTTTGGTAGAAGCACCTGTAGAGATTGTTCAGGTTAATATTGCGGTGTTTTTATTAACATATTGCCTGGAAAAGCCGGGTAGTTATGTCAGTATTTACTTGACTTTTTTTCACCAAGCAATCGCTCAGTGCAATCTTCTGCAATCTGGCTGTTTTTACAACTGTATTTCCGCTTTGATGTCCTGTTAATTGTTGAGAATGAAGAGGCTGAAGAAATGTTCCCAAAATTTAAATATTTTAGAATTGGGATTAATAGTTATTCAATTTATAAAATCAGGGCGATCGCCTATTGATTTCGCTACAAAAAGTCAAGCTATATGTTTCTATTGACGCAATTAATTTCAGGACGATATTTTAAAATATTTGTAAAAATTTTATGCGGTAAAACGGCGAGTTTGAACAAAGCGACGCATTTTATATCATCTACGATCGAGTATCCAAAAATGTTTGCAGTCAGGACTAATATCAATTCCGGGCTGCGCCGGAATGATATAGAGGACACGGCAGTGCCGTTTCCCTACCGCGATCGATTGTAGGGAAA